>NZ_FXBS01000006.1:1500000-1800000 GCF_900178005.1 Tuberibacillus sp. Marseille-P3662
TGGTCCTAATGGGAAAAAGTTATACAGACTGCCATACACACCCGTTAGGTGCACAGTGCCAAACTTGCGCACGGCTTTGGTTGCGATTTGGATCGCACCAAGTGTACCTCCTTGAAGTTTCAAGTTTTGTTCAACGGTTTCCAGCGGTGATTTTTTACC
Source organism: Tuberibacillus sp. Marseille-P3662 (assembly GCF_900178005.1). Taxonomy (NCBI): domain Bacteria; kingdom Bacillati; phylum Bacillota; class Bacilli; order Caryophanales; family Sporolactobacillaceae; genus Tuberibacillus; species Tuberibacillus sp. Marseille-P3662. Next base: position 1,500,160 of record NZ_FXBS01000006.1, read on the forward strand.
ATCCATACCGACGCAGTCAATCACTTGGTCGGCGCCGCCTTTAGTGATTTCCTTAATATGCTCACCCATGTCCATATACTGATCAAAATTGAACGCTTCGACGTTATTCATAGCTTTGGCTTTTTGCAACCGGTATTCATAATGATCAACAGCGATGACCCGTTCCGCGCCCTTCGTCCAAGCGAACTTCTGGGCCATTAACCCAATTGGGCCGCAACCGAGAACGACAACGGTATCCCCTTCTTTGACCCCTGCATGGTCAACACTCCAATAGGCGGTCGGTAGCACATCCGAAAGAAACAGCAAGTCGTCATCTTCCATACCACTGTCCTGCGGCACCACAAATGGTGTGAAATTGCCGTATGGAACGCGGAGATATTCGGCCTGTCCGCCCGGAAAGTCACCATATTTTTCTGAATATCCGAAATAACCACCAGAATCATAATGCGGATTACTATGATCACACTGGCTTTCCATCCCATGGTTACAGTAAAAACAAGAACCGCATGCAACATTGAATGGAATGACAACGCGGTCTCCCTTCTTCACTCTTTTAACATCTGGTCCTACCTCTTCAACGATGCCCATGGGTTCGTGGCCGATAATATAACCCTTCGGCAGCGGAAAATTCCCTAAATAGAGATGCAGATCCGATCCACAAATCGCAGTACTCGAAATACGAACAATGATATCTTCATTATCCTGAATATCGGGATTGGCAACCTTCTTAACTTGAATGTCTCTTTTCCCTTGATACGTGACGGCTTTCATATGCGAACCTCCTAGTCGATACTACTAAAAGGTTAATCATTGTCCAATGAAAATATACGCCACCAAATAGAATATCTAATGTTGATCAAATCGTTTTTCTACGAAAATAAACCAGTCCCCCAATTAAGAACACTAAAAAGCTCCCGCCAATAGTGACGACCAGTGTTTCAACAGGGACATAAAAAGCACCATAGGTCCCTTCCGTTTGCGGCATCATCGTTAAGAACGGCTGCGCCCACGGATACCAGGGACCGAAATCTTCAGAGTTTGCAATCAACATATTTGGCAAGGTCAAGATAACATTTAAAGCTAAGGGGGCCGCAAAACTCGCCCATGCTGTCGATACCCATAGTTGTAACGCAGCCAACGGCAGACAGGCTAACCAACCGCCAAGGATACTTTTCAGCGCCATATCTATAGGAAAGGGATCCGTATACCCTTGAGTCCACCCGATGTCTAACCAGCCAAGCAAAAATAGGAACTGCGTGATTACCAGTATTGACGCAACAATTACCCCTTTTGAAAGATAAATTTTCCATCTAGGGGCGGGTAGAGCCACTAATTGCTTCCATCCACCGTTCTGATGTTCGTACCGACAGACGAACGCCGATAAAACCCCAGTTAATAATGGTAGAAATAGAACAGCGTGAAGTTGAATCATCATAGACATCGGATTGAGCCAAGCATTGTTAGCCATATCCATATGACTCGTAAAACCTATAAGTGTTGCCAAAGCTGGACTAATAAACGCAAGTAATCCTATTTTCGATTTCCTTAATTTTATACCTTCAGATCGCAGTAAATTCCATAGCATGTTATGTCACATCCCGTTTTGTAAAATCAATCATGCCAATCAAGAAAATGATTATGCCCGTCATACCGCCAATGATTGCGTACCATGCGACAGCGTGTTCACTTTGGAGCAGCGGCCATTTCCAGAGTACCCAATCAGGCATATCGGCTGTATACATAGAAAAAATCGCTCCCAAAATCCCAATAGATAGCGCAAGCGCTTGATTCTTGAACGTAATGGCTAACCATAGTTGAAAGGCTAATAGCGGCAGTGCAGCCAATAGTGGCATGAAACTCATTTTTAGAAGATCAATCACCGAGAATGTCCAACCGAAGTCTAAAATGATGCCTAAGATGATTGATCCCAAAAATAACAATAGGCAAGAAACCAGTAACATCAGGACTGTCACAAAAAATTTTGCACCATAAATGACTGATCTTTGAACCGGAAGGGCTAATAACTGCTTCCATGAATTTTGGTGGTGTTCAATGTTCGCGATCATGGACGTGACAATAGCGATACCGAGTAAAAGCGTAACTGGAACAAGGTTCTGGATATTACCGATTAATCCTTGCCAATCGTTGCTGTATAGATTTAACAAATAGTCATAGCGAAGACCGTAATTAACGCCTTGTAAAGCTATGACACCAAATGGACCAAGAAAGATCAAGAACCAGATCCATTTCCGTTTCATCTTCAGCATGTCAGCTTGGAACATGCGCAGCATCATAGACTGTTCGCCTCCTTTGTAATATCAAGGAAGATATCTTCAAGCGACATTTTTTGTTCTTCAACACGGTAGATCGAAAATTGTTTGGCCGCCAAATGCGAAACAATTTGAGCGACTAATTGATCATCAGTCGAATCCAATAAGACTCGCCCGTCTTCATAGTCAGCTGTATAGCCTTGGGATAATAATGACTGCCATGCTTTCTCACCATGATCGACAGCAAGGGATATTTGACTGGACGCCTTTTTGCGAAGAACATCAATCGAATCTTGGAATATCAGCGATCCGTTCGTGATAATGCCAACCTTAGTCGCCATATGATCGATTTCACTCAGTAAATGACTAGATACAATAACAGATATACCGAACTGCTCGGGCATACGTTTAATCAGTTCACGGATTTCTTGAATACCTGATGGATCAAGCCCATTGGTCGGTTCATCCAAAATCAACAATTCGGGATTCCCAAGCAAGGATGCTGCAATCCCAAGCCGCTGCTTCATGCCTAAAGAAAAGCCTTTGACAGGACGATTGGCGTCCTTTGATAAACGGACGATCTTTAATACCTCATCGATTCTTGACTTTGGAACGCCATATATCTGTCTTAAAGCTTCTAAATTCTCTTTCGCTGTCAGATGACCATAATAGGATGGCGATTCAACTAATGATCCCACTTGACCTAAAATATTAACTTTCTCCTCTTTTAAATCTTGACCAAAGATATGGATGGAACCTGATGATGGACGCATGAGTCCTAATAACATCCGGATCGTCGTTGTTTTCCCAGCACCATTCGGACCAAGAAAACCATAAATTTCACCCTTTTCTATTTCAAGATTGACGTTATTCACGGCCCGTTGTCCGCCTAATTTTTTCGTTAATTGATTCGTTCTGACAATCCATTCACTCACTCTTATCACCTCATCTTCAATCCTAACGAGCGGAGGTTAAATATAAGGTAAGGTGACGTTTAAATTTTGTTTAAAAAAACAGCCTCTGAACGTTACTCAGAGGCTGCCCGTTTTGATAGTGTCATTGTCGTGCCATTTTCGTCCGACTCAATGGTCCAAGTTAATCCCATTTCTTTAAGCATAAGCGAAACAATTGAAAGTCCGATGCCCACACCTTCTTCATCAGATTCATTACTGAGGCCTGTCCCCTTGTCTTCAATAACCAGCTGCAGTCCATCCTGAGTTTCTTTGGCTTGAAGGCCAAGGTACTTCCCATCAGAAGCATGTCGGAGAATATTTTGCAAAAGATTGTCCAAGATTCGCTCGAGCCATTGTGGATCAGCATACCAGTGAATTGCGTTCTCGGGCAGGTTAACATTAACCTCTACGCCTTCATTCTCAAAGACGGGATACCAAGTCGCAATAGCTGAGCGGACAATACGAATGACATCAACATTTTCGGGATGATAGGGATATTTTCCGGCGGAAAGCAGCGTATAGGACAGTAAATTGTCGATTAACTGTCCTAAATAACTGATTTTATGATCGATCAAATCGAGTGATTCATGAGCTTCATCCGATATATCTTCTTTTTTCAAAGCATAAGCATGACCACGAATCGTCGTTAACGGTGTCCTCAAGTCATGAGATAAATTAGCGATCAGCTGGCGGCGCAATTGTTCTTCTTCTTGCTCCCTAGCCCGACTATCTTCTAACTCATCCGTCATCCGATTGAAGGAGGCCTCCAGATCTCCGATTTCGTCTTTTTTGTAAATGGTCACATGCTCTGGAATGCCGTTCTCTTTCCGCTTGTCCATCGCTTGTTTGAGATGAAGCAGACGTTTCCGTATCCGGTTAAAGAATAGCCAAGATAAAAAGATAAATACAATCAGAACAACCGCAAAACTAGCCAAAAACACATACTGAAGGTTATGTGGTGAATCATTAAGAAACCGGCGCGGCAGTTGAAATACCACAAAGCCGTTGTCAGACTTTCCTCCTATAAAGGCAACGATCGTAAAGGGATCAGCATCATAACCCCTGCTGCCTTTCATAAAATCAGCCATATATGATGCCGACCAGTGATCCGGGATAGCCTTTTGCTTTGGCAGTTGTAATTGCGTATCACCACCCGAATTCACCCAGAATATCGATGCATCGGCATACTTATCTTTAAGCTCGTGTAACCTTTGATTAATCTGTCTAGACGTGGCTCCTGATAGTTTCTCCGCTTCCTGATGCCACATGTCTTCGAGTTCATTGCCATTCGGATAATCTTCCTCTTTTTGTACTTCATTCGCCGCCCAAATTGGAGAGTAAGCGATGAACGAGATCAACGGATAGGCAAATGGAATAAGAAAAACAGCGATACAAATGATGAATAAATACTTGGCTAACAACGATTTTCTAAATTTCATGTCTTCACCCGGTAGCCCAGCCCGCGGATGGTTTCAATAATCTTAGGATGCGTTGGGTCTTTTTCAAGTTTCTCCCGTAAATAACGGATATGCACCATCAATGTCTTATCTCCTTCAATAAACGATTCACCCCAGACACCTTCAAAAATCTGCTCTTTGGTCAAAATTTGATTCGGATGCCGTAATAAGAATTGAAAAATGTGATACTGTTTACCTGTTAAAATAATTTCCTCACCCGTTTCGCGGCTCTCAATTCGATTATGAGTGGGATAAATCAGCAAGTGCCCCAGCTCATAATTTTCCGGTTCCTGTTTTTGAAACCGCCTTAATAAAACTTCAATGCGTGCCGCCAATTCTTCCGGATGAAAGGGCTTCGTTAAGTAATCATCGGCGAAGTCTAACCCCTGAAGTTTATCATCAACAGACGTCCGCGCCGACAATATAAGAACGGGGATATCAGGTTCCTCTGTCTTCAACCGTCTCCCGACTGAAAAACCATCAAGCCCTGGAAGCATCACATCAAGAATCACGATATCTGAGGCGTTAACGGCCTTTTCCGCACCGTCACCTGATAAATGCCACGTCACTTGATAGCCACGCTCTTCCAGATCACGCTTCACCCAACTGCCGATGTCTTGATCGTCTTCTATGTATAAAATCCTTTGCATACAACCACAACCATTTTTAATTGAATGATAAAAAACTCTTTATAAGTATAACATCTATTCAGTGATCCGATATTTCTTATTCATCCTTCTCACATATCAAACAAAAAAAAAGCTATCGACATGGGGGCCGATAGCTTATCTTCAACTGACACCTTTTAAAGAATCCGGGGTATTTCCGAGCGCCAGTAAACTGAGGTTCTCATACCCAATATGCTTGTAATTGCTGAAAATTTGTTTGATCACTTCAGCTTCGTCTTGTTCCTTCACGTTCATGACTTCCGATTCATAGAGGCGGACAACCGATTCTTTAACAAATCGGGGAGAGGCTTCGCCGGGCTCCTCTCCCATAAACAAGCGCCCCATGTACTCATATTTCAATTGAAGCTGTCGAGTCAAACTAATCATGTGCAGCAATTGACTAAAAACATCAGGTTGTTTTGCTTTAAGTTGATTGAGGGCATTTTCAGCGTTCTTTAACGCTTCAAGACTTGATAATACAATCATCACAAGTGACTCCTCTTATCGATTTAATGTACCAGTAATAGATGGATCTTGATCCCATGGTTTTTTCAAGGTAATGGATTCAGCTAGTTCCTTGCTTTTCTTTTTCCTTTCTTTGCGACGCTCCGCGCGTTCATGTCCGGATTCATATAATATCTGCTCTTCTTCTGTTTCCGGCAATACTTCTGGAACTTCTATCGGTTTTTTGTTTTCATCTAGAGCGACAAACGTTAGAAAAGCGGTCGCTGCGATTCGCCGTTCCCCTGAAATCATGTTTTCAGCGATCACTTTACAAAAAATCTCCATCGAACTCTTGCCAGTATAAGAAACAAAGGATTCTACGCATACTGAGTCCGATTGATCAATGGCACATAAAAAATCTATAGAATCGGTTGAAGCCGTCACACATTCTTTGGCACGAGAATGACGTCTTGCTGATAGCGTGGCACTATCATCCAATTTTTTCATTAAAACGCCGCCAAACAGCGTATTATAATTATTGAGATCACCAATTAATACTTGACTTGTGTTGACAATTCGACTGAATCGAGCTGGTTTTTTTTCCAATTTACAGGACCCTTTCCGTACTAAAATATCTACTCATATATAACTAAAAAATTTACCTACATCAATAATGTTAAATCGCGCAGTACCTTGCAGGAATTAGTTTACTCCTGAAAACGCAAACAGGTTAAATGATGATATTTCATGCATTGTATAGACAACATCAATGATAGGGTTTCCATTGATGAACATTTGTTATACGAAAAGAACCTTTCAAAATGGAAAGCACAAAAAAAGCCGATTGTTATGTTAAACAGTCGGCTATCTACTCAATATTTGTCCTGTAAAGCTTCTTTCATAAAATGTAACCATTCTTTCGTTGCATACGATAAGTAACGATCTTTGCGCCATATCACACCAAGATGCCAGTCGATTATAGGGTCTACAATAGCGATGGTTTTAACGTGACCATTCAGTTCTCGACAAATGCTTTCAGGCAAAAGAGTCACGCCAAGTTTGGATCCGACCATTTCGCCAATAAAATCCCACTGGGAACTTTCAGACATAATTTGCGGCTCAAACCCTGCCCTATGGCATGCATCAATCATTCGATCATGGAGGACAAAATCGTCATGGAATAATATAAATGGCTCATGTCTCACATCACTTAATCGTATCGTTTCTTTCTGAGCCAATGGATGTTCTGGATGGATCACTAATTTCAAGTCTTCTTCAACAAAGGAAAATGTATTCAAGATATCGTCATGAGTTGGCAAAACGACGACGCCAATATCCAGGTTACCGGCAGCCACATCTTCTTCAATCTTCTTTGAGCCGTCTTCGACCAACTGAATGGTAATCTCCGGGTACTGCTCACGAAAGCGACCAATAATACTTGGAAAAAATCGGGAACCAATCATGGGAGGGAGTCCCATACTAATGTGGCCTTTCTTAAGATCTAAAAGGTCATTGAGTTCGATTTCTAAATTTTTAAAGGCTTTATTAATCACTTGTGCCTGTTCCAAAACCACCTGACCCGCATCCGTTAAGACAATCTTTCGCCCTTCACGTTCAAACAATGTCACGCCGAGTTCACTTTCGAGATTCTTAATCATTTTGCTGATGGTCGGCTGCGTCACAAACAAATGCTCAGCTGCCCGTGTGAAACTGTTAAATCGGCTAACTTCGATAAAATATTGCAGATGTCTAATATCCAAATTTACACCTTACTCTTCCCAATATAGTTAATGTATCCCTATTATCTATTGTAACGATTTTCAATGGCGTATGCTAATCTAACCTTCGCCTCAAGTATTCCCCATTAATGAATAACGGCGGTAAAAACGCTTGAAACATTTGGACAGTCCCCATAATCCCTGTAACCATGTTGGTTTACGACTAGACACAATCGTGTATAACAAAAAATGGGCCTGCTCCTAATGGAACAGACCCTTTCTTTATTATACTAACTTAACTTCATAATGCCGCATCCATTCGTTGACTTGAATGAGATAGTCGCAGAGTCTTGCCTGCGTTTGTCCGTCGATCTCTGCGTTATCTTGCAATAGCGAGCGCACGGTTGCCTCATCAATCAATGTCTTAATCGGAGATTGATGATCATCTAAGATAGTCAACAACCATGTCTTGACACCGTTTAGATACTCAGGACTTTGGTTAAATGGATAGGCACTCTTCTTACGCGTCCGAACCTCTTCGTTCATCAGACCGGTTAACGATCGCCGTAGAAGACCCTTTTCCATATGATCCATGGATTTCACTTCCCATGGCACATTCCAAAGATACTCAACCAAGCGATAATCACAAAACGGCACCCGTACTTCAAAACCGTTTGCCATACTCATACGATCCTTACGATCAAGCATGAACGGCAAGAAACGCGTTAAGTTGAGGTAAGACATTTCGCGACGTCGTGCATCTAACGAGTTCTCGCCCTCTAATTTCGGCACTTCGGCAAGCGCCTCTTCATAACGCTGCTTGATATAGCTATCAGGGTTAATCGCATCGATCCATTCTTGTTTAAGCAGACGTGTACGGCCGCTGGACTGAAGGGCCCAAGGGAACGTGTCCGCTTCTAAAAATTTGTCTTGATAGAACCATGGATAACCACCAAAGACTTCATCAGCTGATTCACCAGATAACGACACCGTTGCATCCTGCGACATCCGATCGAAGAGGAGATACAGCGATGTTTCCATCTCACCCAAGCCTGGTAAGTCTCTGGCATACATCTGGGCGAGCAAATTGTCGACGAGCTCTGGCGCATCCAAAATAAGTTCACTATGGCGAGTCCCAACATCTTCAGACATTTTATGGATCCATGGTGTATCCCGTCCAACATGCATTAGGTCTTCCTGGAAATCTTGTTCACTGTTTTTGAAATCCAGTGAATAAGTATCTAGCGTTTTGCCTTCCTCTTTAAAGGCATTCCCAGCGATTGACGTTAGCGCACTAGAATCTAATCCTCCGGACAACATCGAAGCAACCGGTTTATCCGCAACAAGCTGACGATGAACGGTATCAAGTAATAGCTCGCGAACTCGCTCGACAGCTTCATCTGCTGAATCAGTAAATGGCTGGCTATTCAATTTCCAATATTGACGGACTTGTAGACCGTTTTGGTTTAAAATTAAGCAGTGCCCGGCCCGAAGTTCATGAATATCTCTAAACACAGCATGACCTGGTGTGCGCATCGGATTCAAAGCAAAGATTTCAGCAAGTCCGTCTTTGTCAACGACCGCTTCAACCTCTGGATGGGTTAACAGGGCTTTAATTTCAGACCCAAATAAGAAACGGCCATCCTTCCAATGATAGAATAAAGGTTTAACACCAAGATGATCCCGTGCCATAAATAATTGCTGACGTTTGTCATCCCAAAGACCAAAGGCAAAAATGCCGTTAAGATGTTGGACACAGTCCTCACGCCATTCTAGATAAGCATGTAAAAGGACCTCCGTATCCGATGTCGATTGAAACGTATGACCTTTTGCTTCTAACTGTTCCTTAAGTTCACGATAATTATAGATTTCCCCATTATACGAGAGCACAAGTTTTTCTTCGCCTTCTTGAAAGACCATGGGCTGCTTGCCGCCATCTGGATCAATCACAATTAAACGCCGATGGGCCATCGCGGCATGACTTGATAACCAAAACCCTTCTTCATCAGGGCCGCGGTGCGCGATGCTGTCTGCCATCTCTTTTAAAATCCCTTTTTCTTGGGTGAGATTTCGTGTAAAATCAATCCATCCAGTAATGCCACACATTGATTTCATCTCCTAAGTTGTTTTGAGCATTGGAAAAGCGTACACCCTTATTGTCCTCCTACTAAATCCCAAAACTCAATCAAAAAACCTAGCCTTGAGCAAAAACAAGGCGATGTTCCCAGGTAAAATAGCCCTTGACATTTTTTGATACAACTTGATATAGGAAATGAGCATTAATAGTTAGCAAAAATCCCAATAAAACCAGAATTCTGAGTATCAGACATAACTTAAGGCTGTTTTCTAAAAGACTGATGCTTTTGCGCAAAATTTACGAAAACAGCTGATTTAAACACTTATGCGTCTTTCAACATCATCGACAATCTTTTGTCCAATTTCAATCGATGCTGTGGCTGCTGGTGATGGCGCATTACATACATGGATCGCTCGTTCAGTCGGAATGATCGCAAAGTCATCTAATAACTGCCCCGCCTCTCCCAACGCCTGCGCGCGGACCCCGGCTTCTGCAGGTTGAATATCATCTTCGTTAATATCGGGAATGAATCGTTGCACCTCTTTGACAAATGCGTGCTTATTATAAGATCGAAACATTTCTTTCAAGCCTTCAGACATATTCTTGGCGGCCAATTTTAAAAATCCTGGATATGTCATGGTTTCCATAAAATCTTTGGCATGAAAGTCCGTTTTCTTGTATCCTTCTCGTTTAAAACTCAGCACCGCATTCGGACCAATGAGCACCCTTCCATCCATCATTTTCGTGAAATGAACGCCAAGGAAAGGAAAGTCAGGATTGGGAACGGGATAAACAAGGCTATGAACGAGATGGCGCTTATCCGGTTTCAGTTCATAATACTCCCCGCGAAACGGGACGATTTTCATATCCGTTTTCACGTTAGCCATCGCCGCAACCCGATCACTGAGTAAACCACCACAATTAATCATAAAACGGCTATAAAACTTGCCGTTATTCGTTTGAAGTTCGATGTGATCATTCCCAGTGACCACATTCTTTACCTCAGTATTCACGGCAATGTTTCCGCCCTTTTTTTGAATCATCTCCGCAAAAACTTCGGAAACTTGACGATAATCCACAATCCCCGTGCTTGGCACACGGATCGCCGCAATCCCATTTACGTGTGGTTCGATGTCATTTAAAGTATCAACGGAAATTTTCTCAACCGCCAGTTGATTTTGCCGCCCTCTATTATAAAGATTCTCAAGTAAGGGACGTTCATCCTCACTAGTGGCAACGATCACTTTACCACAGACATCATGTTCAATCCCATGTTCTTTACAAAAGGCTACCATTTGTTGATTACCGGTGCGGGCCAATTCAGCTTTTAGACTCCCCGGTTTATAATAAATACCCGAGTGAATCACACCGCTGTTTCTACCTGTCTGATGTAATGATAATTCGGGTTCTTTTTCTACGAGCAAGATTGATGCATCTGGGTGCCGCTGGCTGAGTGCCATGCCAACGGAAAGACCAACAATACCGCCTCCAATAATCGCGTAGTCGTACATCATACGATTTCTCCTTTCTTTTATATGTGCCTTCGGTTTAGATCATATCTACGAGTTTCATAACCCCAAGATAGGTGAATAATAGGACACAACCTGCTAAAACGATATTTGTGATCCAGCCGTTCTTAAGCCTTTGCTCAACCCGTTTTGAGTTTAATAGCCAGAGTAACGTCACGGCCAGAAACGGCATAAATACAGCGCCGAGTGCTCCATAAAGAATCACGATCGCGACAGGTTTGCCAAAGAATAGCAGCAGCATAGGTGGAAAGGTCAACCAACCCAAATATAAACGATACGCCGGATCTTTTTCAGAGACGGGTTTGTCAGATTGATGCGTCTTCCTACGTATGATGCGGACAAAGTCGGCAAAGAGATAAGGTACGCCGTTCCAGACACCTAATAATGAGGAAAAAGCAGCTGACCAAGCACCGATTAAAAACAACCATTTGGCGAAACTTCCAAATTGGTCATTGAACATTGTAGAAAGCGTCACAAGACCTTCTTCGCCGTTAATTTCAATGCCCGTTCCATAAAGGAATTCAGCCCCGACAATTAACAAAGATAATGTAAAAATAGCAGTTACAGTATAGGCAACTGAAGCATCCACTCTCATCATGGATACCCATGATTTGCCCTGCCATTGCTTTTCTTTCAGCCAGTAACCATACGATGCCATTGTGATCGTGCCGCCGACACCACCCAGTAAGCCCATCACAAGTAAGAACGACCCATCTCCCATTCGAGGGGCTAAGCCACTCAAAATTGTGCCAAGATCAGGAAGCAGCATGACGGCTGAGCCGACAACCGTGATGAACATCACACCGATCAATACCATCATCACACGTTCGAACACACCGTACCGTCCCATCCAGACGAGGATAAAACCAACAATGGCGTGGATGACAGCCCATGCCCATAGCGGTAGGATCGGAAACATGGTTGTCATCATCAATGCACAGGTTGATGTTGCCGCCGCTCCATAACTGAATCCCCATATAATTGTATAAATACCGAAATAACCTAGGGCCCAGCGTCCAAGCGACCGCCAACCCTCAAGAATCGTTTTTCCAGTGGCTAAATGCCACCGACCCATCCCTTCCGTTAAGAAAAATTTAAGAATCGCGCCAATGATCAGTGCCCAGACTAGTGTTGTGCCAAAAGCAGCACCGGCAACTAGGGCTGCAACCAAATCACCTGTCCCCACACCCGTCGCTGCCGTGACAAAGCCTGGCCCAACCCTTTTTAACTTTTGGCCAAACGTGGACGGTGGTGTAGCTACTACCTTCTGCTGCTCAGTACTTAATTCCGTGTTCATTGAGACAACCTCCTTAAAAGCGCCTTGACGCATAGTGATTAACCGCTTACATAAATCATAAAAATAAAATACTGCTTTACAAATATCTTTGTTTCACCTTTTGTAAATGATCCCACATCGCTTCTCTCGCTAATTGAGAATGACCGTCCTTAATCGCTTCATAAATGTTCCGGTGCTCTTCCAAAATAGAATGGCTCTTTCCCGGACGCTTTAATGTGTTAGCCCGGCTTTTTTCCAAACCCACCATAAGTTGATCAGAGACCATATTCATAACCTTAGCGATCGTCCGATTTTGTGCGGCTTTCGCAATACTCATATGAAAAGCCAAATCTTCGTCAGCAGCAAGTCTTTGTTCCAAAACGGCTTTCTCTAAGTCACTGAACGCATGGTACAGCCTTTCAAGGTCATCACGACTCCCTCTAAGGGCGGCGTAATAAGCGCATTCCCCCTCTAATGCCTGACGTAATTCCATCAATTCAACAATGTCAACGGAAGGCCCTTGAATCACAGCATTCAGTTTCTCCAAAATGTCGTCAATGGGGGCTTTCAGTAAGAAGACACCACTTCCTTGCTTGATTTCAACGACTCCGGCCGATTCTAAGACACTGAATGCCTCTTTAACCGACGTTCGCGAAACTGAAATCGTCTCCGCTAATGTTCTTTCTGAAGGCAGTTTCTCACCCGGAAGAATCTCCTTCTCCTTAATCGCTGCTTTAATTTGTTTAACAATATCTTGGTACATGCGTGGCTTTTTTACAGGTGCCCATTTCATCAGCCTCCCACCTTTCAAATATGAAGTGGCTAAGTGGTTGGTCCAGTATACGACAAAACAATTGTAAGCGCAACTATTTTTCAGATATTTATATTATGTGGCAATATGGTAAAAAGTGAAAAAACGCCGTTTCTACGTGTCGGTTTAAAATAAAGTTTGATCAAAATTGTGCCTATAAAACCTGACTTAGTAAAAAGGTAAAAGCCTGTTTTTGAAAAAAATTGGTCAAAACAGGCCCTTAAAAAAACTCCCCGTTAATGGAACATCAGAAATAGGCCTTTTTGTAGTCAAGACCAAAAACCCCCTTTGTTTAATGACCACTTGTGTCCACGTCCCTTTATGGAAGCATCATTGATCAACTAAAGCGCTCGTAGTGAAATAGACATTACCTAGTCTTTGTTCATTTTTTCATGCCTTTGTTTGTGATTTAGATCTATCACAAGATCTCCAACACCCATTGCAATAAATCCATTCAGCAAAGCGAAAAATGGAATGGTTAAATCTCCATTACTATTTGCAAAAGGGATCATAATGAATACAACTATACTAAATAAAATAAAAGCAATTCCTAATACATATAAGATTCGACCAACAAACAATTTTATCCACTCCACATAATTTCTTTCCCTATTCCGTTAGTTTAAGTAAATCTTTTCATAAATCCTCATTCTATATTACTACAAACATCCATTTAATCACTTAAGAGTTACTCCATAATCTGGCCCGATTAACCAGTAATGGACACACTTTTGTTCCTCCTAATAAGCACCCTTTAATGGAATACTGATAAGCTTAAGTTATTGGTTAAAGATAGGAATGCTAGTACGAAGTTAACTCTGAATTCTTATTTACGTTTTATATTTATAAACTTTATTCCTCTCTAATACTTGACAACCATTATCTTTAAAAGTTTTTAGCATAGGTTTATTATTCTTGCTAGTACACCCAATGTAGAAGAATGCACAAAATTTATTCTTTAATATTTCCAATGCTTGTCTGTGAATTGGTTTACTTTTCCCTTTACATCATTGACTCGGAATTAATCCAAAGTAAAATAATCGACCTTCTTCTTGAGTTCCTGGTTCAATATGGGGCATCGCAACCCCAATTGGGAATTCTCCTTCATACACAACTAAACAAGAATCTTTATAAGATTGACCTAATTCAAATTTTACACTCTTCATTTGTTCATCAATATTTAAAGAAGAAGGTGAATTTAAAGAAACATTCATTGAATGTGCCCATATCCTTTTAAATTCTTCAATAGAAAGTTCATTCAAAGATTTGAACGTAAATGAAGATTTCTTATTATGTGATTTATCACTTAAACTATGGAACACTTTTACTATTTCATCATGTAATTGTAATCCTTTGTCCATAAGATATTGCTCGACTTCTTGAGGGAACTTATCACTTACTAAGATATTTAAATTACCCATTTTTTTAAAACTTGGGTCTGAAAGAACGTGAGATATAAGGTCCAAAAACTCCTCAGTAGTTAATTCCTTTGTATCCTCAATGGTTACAAAGTTTTTTCCTTTAACAATCTTTACTCTTCCGTAAAGGTCTAGTCTGTCTGAAACTCTTTTATAATCTGCCGAAGACAAAATCCCCTCAATAAAATCTGCTTTCTCTTTACGGTAATCATCCATGTCTTTCCCTTGATACTTCCGTTTCAATTGATTATAGAGGTCAATGTATTCAGGATTCTCTTTGAAATATTGCGTAACTTTCCAAAAGTTATCAACGACCGAAGATTTAACAGTTAGCTGAATACCAAGTGGAAGAATTTCATCTTCCTTTTCAAATGCACAAAAGAATGAAGTTTGATCACTACCTTTATTTATGTCGTAATGTTCCATTAGAAATGCTCTTGCTTGGCTGAATGCCTCTTGGGTCACACGTATTTGAATATCAACATCACCTTTGGTTAAAGAACCTTCAACAGCAGTGCTTCCAACGTGATAAACCTGAGATTCTGGCAAATTACTTTTTATAAATTTAAAGTGTTTCCCAAACACTTCTTGTGCTTTTTCTCTATATTCCTCTTCAGAAGCAAACATAACTGGTTCTTCCATTAAATGAGCCCCCTGAGTTTAAATATATAATTGTTTTAAATAGCTACTCAGGAATTACATCGGTACCTATCCATTTCTAATGTAATTTTGGCATGCACTTACTCATTTGTTTAAAATAAATCTCCTAATTTAACTATTACATTCTTTCGATTTGGTGAGTTAAAAAACCTTCCTTTACTCCAAAAACTGGCCCTTATACACGATATTGGCGCTATTTCTTATTAGAGAATACCAGCTAATAAGAGGTCAACCCTTAAGGCTAAAAAAGTTCTTAAGAACATGATACAATAAAATAAGGAACGACAAATAGCCCTCCAATTTGGAAGGCGTTGGAAATATTCGTTTTCATGACTCTTTAGGCCTCTACAAAGGCTTCTTTTCGCTTAAGCATGTAAAAAATCCAATGAATCAGTTTATTCATACAGGCTCCCATCACGACTTTATGGGGTTTGCCCTCGTCTCGCTTGTTTTGATAGAAAGCGATGAGCTTTGTATTTCGAGATTTACGCAAGCCGCATAATACAGCAGTATACAAGGCTTGACGCAGCTTACTGGAACCGCGTTTGGTCATGCGGTTTTGCGTAGCTTTGAATTTTCCTGATTCATGGACCCTGGGGTCAATCCCTGAAAAAGCAACTAACTTCTTCGGATGATGAAATCGATCAATTCCCCCGATCTCAGACAAAATTGTGGCTGCAATCTTGTCTCCGATGCCTGGAATGGATCGAATCAAATCATAGTCATCCACTTCTTTTGCCTGAGCATCTATCTCCTCTTTCAAGGTGGATAGGTGTTCTTGGTATTCAAGCAGCAGTTTAATGTACATTTTTAGACTAATGACAGGACTTTGATAGAGCGCTTGCTGGAATGGATCCCGAAGAGCTGCTTCTTGTAATTGTTCTGCCTTTTGCACAGCCCATGTATAGGATCGCGTATGGCAATGGGCTTTAATGCCCTTGGCTAATTCATCAATGTCTGCAGCTAACACGGTTGCCGGTGTAGGAAAGTCCAGAAGCTGTTGCAGTGAGACTGTTGAATAAATCGATCCAAATACTTTTTTGTATTCAGGGAATAGTTGATCCAGCACCGTTTGGAATTTCAGCTTGACTTCTACATAAGAATCAGTGAGCGCATCATGTTGCCTTGTTAAGTGGCGCAGATTTAAAATCTGAACGCTCTTTTTCCGAAAAGGCACCAAATCTTCCTTATAGTACAACTCGCATAAGTGAGCAGCATCTACCGCATCTGTTTTGACCTTTCTCATGCCCGTTTGCTTAGCCCCAAAGGAGACAATCGGGTTGACAAGAAAATAAACCATTTGGTTTCGTTCCAGAAACTGAACCACCGGTTCATGATAATGTCCGGTTGACTCCAGGATGACGGTCGGATACTTACCACTTGCTTGCTCAACTTCCTGATAGAAGGTATAAAACTTTTCCAATCCTTGAATGTTGTGCTTAAACTTGAAGCTCTTTTTGTAGGGTTTCTTTCTTCGTAAATAGGCTTGGACCTGGCTTTCTTCCTTTGCCACATCCAGACCTATAACAGGATTCATACGTCGATCACTTCCCTTTCAGAATATTTACCGGTAACCTCTATCTCTCCTACAGTGTCATATCTTCGCTTGTTATACGAGATCATCTGAAAATGTCCCAACCAGCCTCACCCATGTTTCTGTAAGTAGAGGGGGAACAGTTTTCTGGACGGGATCAATCAAGTCCCACGCGCCCGTTCGTTCTCCTCCGGCTACCCCTATTAAACCATTAAAATGGTCAATCAGAAATAAATTCTGATTGACCTCATAATACGAAGCGCCCGTTTAATGAAGAGTGCTATGTATATTTTTATTAGTACTTTGTAGGATCATCAGTGTTAAAACCATTTTCAACGTATTCTCGGATCTTTTTCCACTCATCTTTTTCCTTCCGAAATGTCTCTGTAAACAACAACTTCGAGCTTGTCATTTCACCATCAACTTCAAAACTCACCCAAAAAATTGCAACACCTTCATTTTGCTTATTTACATCAACCATAATATCTTGAAAATACCATTTCGGGTCTCTTCCTTCGTACATTTCATAAGCTTGCTTCCAACCCTCTTTTGCATTTTCATAGCCCCAATCCCCTACCTCTGCTTCTGGTCCTGCCCATCTAACCATTAATTCGCTCGACGAATGACTCGCCATTCTAGCTGCGTCTTTACTGTTCCAAGACTCTCGATACTGAATCAAAAAGTTTTTGAAGTCATCCAATAAAGTGTTTGACATAACTTCTAGCCTCCTACAAATCCCTTGATAGGTAACATTTCAATAAAAATCAGCAAACACCTTTTTGCAATCTCCGTTTTTTATAAAGAACAACATATTTCTTCCGCAAACTGGCCCTTTAATTGAATAATGATATTGCAATTACTTCAAAAATTACCGAACATACTAATATGAATATTGATTGTATGCAAATAAGGCATTTTACTACATTATTATCTGTTATATCGGCAATACTTTTTGCAGTCTTAAAATTTATTGGCACAAAGTATAAAGAAAACAGAAGTCCTCCTGAAAATGACATACATAAATGAACAAGTAATGAGTTAGTGGTTGAATTCTCAACTATACCTCCAATGATAAAAAAGGGAACACCAGCCCATATAAAAAAGGTTGGAATTAACAAAACCAATGCCATTATTACTAACATAAAGTTCTTTTTGAGCGCCTTTAAATAACTATGATCGTAAACATTCATCGTTGAAACCCCTTTTCTTTCTTCTAAAATGAGCATTGATATTGCAAAATCGCCTCCCAGAGTTCTATAAATGGCATATTTACTCACTTCCTTATTGACGTTGGGTAACCGAATGAACCATTGTTCAAGCGTATTTTTGCGTAGAGGCAATCATCTCTGATGGCGCCCGCTGGATCGATGAAGTTGTTTATAAGGACTGCCTCCAAGTGGTACCCACAGCGCTCCGCAACAACCCTACAACTAGCACTATTTCTAGTGTCACAACGTATTTCGATGCGATTGGCGTGAAGATTCTTAAAAGCAAATTGAGTCACTCCATCCACAGCTTCACTCATAAATCCCTGTCTAGCAGCAGATCGCCTAATCCAGTAACCAACTTCAAAGCGGCGCACTTGCCAATCTGCCCTTACCAGGCTGCAAGTACCTATGAACACTCCATAAAGTTTATCTAATATGTAAAAAGTGAAGGCGTCACGCAATAAAAAATTCGCTCGATGTTTACGAGCATTGGCTTCAGTCTCTTCGGTTTCTGGAATATGGTCAGCCCATTGCATCCACTCATGAAGACATTCAAAAGACTCTCTTATCGCCTCATTAACCATTGCTCCATCGCCATTCTGAGGGGCCCGCAATAAAAGTCTTTCGGTTTCAAACTGTTCTGGTATATCAAGAAGAATTGGAATGGTCTAACCTCTTAACCTCTCATTGTTCATTAAAAAATCCCAATCCGTGATGGATTTGGGATTCATATGGTCTTTTATTGTAATGCAGCTTTCGCCTGCTGCAGCTGTTCTTCGACTTGTTCAAATCCGGTTCCGCCTTGGCTATGGCGGGCGCTGACAACATGCTCAGGACGAAGGATATCATAAATGTCTTCTTCAAATAAAGCGCTAAAACCTGTGTATTCGTCCATATTTAAATCTAATAAATATTTGCCTTGTTCAATCGCGTAGATCACGATTTTGCCGATGATGTCATGCGCTTCACGGAACGGCATGCCTTTGGTCGCGAGATAATCGGCAATGTCCGTAGCGTTGGAATAATCTTGAGTGACGGCTTGGCGCATGTGAGCTGTCTTGACGGTCATCGTTTCAATCATTGGTGCCAGCATACTTAATGACGCATCCAAAGTGCGGACAGTATCAAACATGCCTTCTTTATCTTCTTGCATATCTTTGTTGTAAGCGAGCGGCAAACCTTTTAAGACTGTTAGCAGTCCTACTAGGTTGCCGTTGACGCGTCCGGTCTTTGCTCGCAATAACTCAGGGACGTCGGGATTTTTCTTCTGCGGCATGATGCTCGATCCCGTACTGAAGGAATCATCGAGTTCGATAAATTGAAACTCCTGGCTCCCCCAAATAATGAGTTCTTCGGATAGACGCGAGATATGCGTCATGAGAATGGAAGCATCTGATAAAAATTCTAGAATAAAATCACGGTCACTCACAGCGTCCATACTATTCGGGTAAACAAAGTCAAAATCAAGCAATTCGGCAACACGTTCTCGGTTAATCGGAAACGTCGTCCCTGCGAGTGCGCCTGCGCCTAACGGTAAACCGTTGACCCGTTTCTGGCTGTCTTTTAGACGTTCTTTGTCTCTCTGAAACATCCAAAAATAGGCTAATAGATGATGCGCGAATGAGACGGGTTGGGCGCGTTGTAAATGCGTATAACCCGGGAGAATCGTTTCCACATTCGCTTGGGCTTGTTCATACAGAGCCTCTTGAACTTGGGTGAGTAATGCCAAGATGGCTTGTATCTTGTCACGCAAATACAAGTGCATATCGGTCGCCACTTGATCATTACGGCTGCGGCCGGTATGGAGCTTGCCACCGACCGCGCCGATCTCCTCGATCAACAGTTTTTCCACGTTCATATGAATGTCTTCATGTTCCACTGAGAATTCAACTTGACCCTGCACTATTTTATCCTGAATCGTCTTAAGACCCGTTTGAATCTGCTCGGCCTCTTCCATGGTAATGATGCCGCATTCCCCGAGCATCTGTGCATGAGCAAGGCTGCCTCTAATGTCTTCGTTTGCCAACTGTTGATCAAATCCAATGGAGGCTGTTTCTTGTTCAACGATTGTGTTCGTCTCTTTTGTAAAACGGCCGCCCCATAGTTTACTCATCATGGGCCCCCTGTTTTGCACCTTTTTTATGAACCTCTGAATAGACTTTGGTTGGCAATCCCCATAGTTTAATAAAACCGACGGCTGCGTTGTGATCAAACGCATCACCTTTGTTATAGGTCGACAATTGTTCATTGTACAGGCTGTTGTCAGACTGGCGACCAACAACCACATGGGTACTTTTGTGCAACTTAACGCGTACTGTGCCGGAGACGACTTGCTGCGTTTCTTCAATAAATGCGTCCAAAGCATTTCTTAATGGCGAATACCAAAGGCCATCATAGATAGTTTTGGCTAATTGTTGGTCAATCGTTGTCTTAAATTGGGACACATCACGTGTTAAAGTTAGGAATTCCAATTCTTTATGAGCGTTAATTAAAATGAGAGCGGCCGGATTTTCGTAGACTTCACGTGATTTAATCCCGACCAAACGATTTTCGACGTGATCGATACGGCCTACGCCGTGCGTACCGCCCAATTCATTCAGTTGTTCAATCATAGCCGCAAATGGCAATGTCTGACCGTTCAAGGCAACAGGTGCCCCTTTATCAAAAGTGATGTCGATATATTCCGCTTCATCCGGCGTTAACTCGATAGGATTCGTCCAGTCGTAGGCCGCTTCTGGCGCTTCAGCCCATGGATCTTCTAGAACACCGGCTTCACACGCACGTCCCCAAATGTTGGCATCAATGGAAAACGGATTATCGAGATCGACCGGAATCGGAATGCCTTTCTCTTCCGCATAAGCGATCTCTTCATCTCTTGTCATCCCCCATTCACGGACAGGCGCAAGCACTTCTAACTCAGGGTTGAGCGCTTGAACAGAGACCTCAAAACGGACTTGATCATTGCCTTTCCCGGTACACCCATGTGCAACAGCCACCGCCCCTTCTTGCTCAGCGACATCAACGAGCAATTTGGCAATCAGTGGTCGTGACAATGCTGATGAAATTGGATATTTACCTTCATATAACGTGTTGGCTTTGAGAGCTGGTAAAAGATAATCATCAGCCAGCATGTCTTTGGCATCAATAGTGATCGATTTAATCGCGCCGACATCAAGCGCTTTTTGTTTAATAGTCTCCAAATCTTTACCTTCACCAACATCTAGACCCAATGCGATCACATCGTACCCATACTTTTCTTGAATCCATTTGACCGACACCGAAGTATCCAATCCGCCGGAATACGCTAGAACGACTTTATCTTTTGCCATTTGTAATCCACTCCCTTTTTATGATCATTGTGATAATTTATCTTTAGTTGCGGAACTTTTGCCTTAACTTGCTGAACTTCCACCTTATCTTGCGGAACTTCTGGCTCAACTTGCTGAACTTCCACCTCATCTTGCGGAACTCTACCGAACACCGTTCACATCACATTTTTCAGAATCGCTTTTTGCGCGTGCAAGCGATTTTCCGCCTCATCGAATACAAAGGAATGGGCTCCATCAATAATCTCTGTTGTGACTTCTTCACCGCGATGTGCCGGCAAGCAATGGAGAAACATATAATCATCGTTCGCATGTTGACAGAGTGCTTCGTTCACTTGATAGTTAGCAAATGTCTTAAGACGCTCCGCTTGCTCGGCTTCCTGCCCCATGCTTGCGAAGACATCAGTGACAACGACATCCGCCTGTTCGACCGCTGCTTGTGGTGATTCTGTTATAGCAATTTGACTCCCTGTCGCTTGGCCAATGTTCCTAGCATTGTTTAGAATGTCATCCTGCGGCCCAAAGCCCTTAGGCGACGCCACTGAAATGTGCATGCCTACACTGGCTGCGCCTTCCAAGAGGGAATGACACATATTGTTGTGACCGTCACCGATGAAAGCCATTTTAAGACCCGCCAAGGAACCTTTTTGCTCGTAGATCGTCAAAAGATCGGCCAATACTTGAGTCGGATGATGCTCATCCGTGAGACCGTTAATGATCGGAACATCTGCGTGTTTGGCTAAGGTCTCCACGGATTCATGAGCATAAGTTCGAACCATAATACCATCTATATAACGTGACAGGACTTTAGCCGTATCTTCAATCGATTCTCCGCGACCCAATTGGATATCGTTAGAGCTAAGAAAAATCGCATCACCGCCAAGCTGCTTCATCCCTACCTCAAACGAGACTCTTGTTCGCGTCGACGATTTTTCAAAAATCATGCCCAGCATTTTCCCTTGCAAGTAGGGATGGGTGCCACCATTTTTTTGCTGCTGTTTTAACGCCTGTGCTTGATCAAGTAAATCCACAATGGCATCCGGCTGCCAGTCTGATAGGGTGATAAAATCCTTACCTTTTAACTGAGATGGATTCGTTTGTGTGTGTTGGCTGATCATGCGATTCACCCTCCTGTGTACAATTTTCATCTAGTGATAACTTCCGATACCCGGCAAGCGGTAAAACGGGTGATGGATACTGATTGTTAAGTGTCATCGCCGTTTTAAATGTGTCCAAGGACGTAAACAATGGCACCTGATAACGCACGGCTAATTCTCTTAAATGAAAGCCAAACGTGGTTTTATTACGACCTTGTGTCGGTGTATTTAACACGGCAGCAATCTGACCGTCAGCCAGCCATGTTTTTAAAACCGATAATTCATCAAGAATGGCCGAAACTGTCACATCATGATTTTGTAAAGAGGCCGCTGTTTCCTGTGTTGCCGCGATCTGAAAACCGCGGGATTGTAAAGACTTGGCTATTTCAACTCCGGCGACTTTCTCCTGTTCTGATAACGACATCAGAATCGTCGCTTGTGCTTCCGTTGATTGAAGAGGGCTGTCGCCGTCTAAAAATAAAGCTTTTGATAAAGCATCATGAAGCGTTTGCCCCATTCCCAGTCGTTCACCCGTTGATTTCATTTCCGGACCTACGACATGATCCACATTCTTCAACTTATGCGTTGAGAACACCGGCGCCTTAACCGAATAAAAATGAGGCGGCTTTAATAATTCTGTTCCTAAATGCTGCTCGGTCAGCGGTATGCCAAGTTGAACAGCGACAGCGGCTTCAACCATACCGACACCTGTGACTTTGCTGACAATAGGCACCGTTCGGGATGACCGAGGATTAACCTCAAGGACATACACCGTATCATCTAAGACAACAAATTGAATATTCATGAGTCCGCGAATATTTAAGGCCTGACAAATGCGCTTAGTATCATTAACTAACGTTGTTTTAACATTTTCTGATAGTGAGATCGGCGGGAATACCGCGACACTATCACCGGAGTGAACGCCCGCTTTTTCAACATGTTCAAAGATGCCTGGAATGACGATTGTCTCGCCATCACTTATCGCATCAACTTCACATTCCATCCCCGGAAGGTAACGGTCCACTAGTAACGGCCACGAACGATCATTCAAGTCATGATGCGACTGAATATAGTCCGCTAACTCATCCCTATTATGAAGAATGAACATTGCTTGACCGCCGATGACATAAGACGGTCTAACGAGAATTGGGAAACCAAGCTCTGTCGCTGCTTGACGTAACGACTGAGTATCATAGACCGTTTCACCTTGAATGTGCGGAATATCAAGCGTTTGTAACAAGTGATAGAATTGTTCACGATCTTCTAATTGATCAATCGCATCCGTTGATGTACCAAGTACCGGTATGCCTTCGCTTTCTAACGCATCGGCAAGATTAATAGCCGTTTGTCCGCCAAATTGTAACAAGACACCCTCGACATTTTCTTTTTCTATCACATTCAGCACATCTTCCAGCGCGAGCGGTTCAAAATAGAGTCTGTCGGCAATAGAGTAGTCAGTACTAACTGTTTCAGGATTATTATTAATCACAACCGCTTCATAACCTAATTTTTGTACGGCCAAAGCAGCCTGTACGGAACAATAGTCGAACTCGATGCCTTGCCCAATCCGGATAGGTCCTGAACCGATGACGAGCATTTTCGGTTTGCCGCTGACTTCAGCTTCATCAACACCGTGCCATGTTGAATAATAATAAGGCGTTTCGGCTTCAAATTCCGCCGCACATGTATCGACGAGTTTGTAAGCGGGTTGTATACCGTGATCCTTCCATTTGTTGCGAACAGCCTTTTCATCGATGTTGTGAATCGCCGCAATTGTGGCATCACTCACATTGAAATATTTGGCTTGCTTGAGTAATGAAGCCGGTACGTCTTCCCACGCATAGTCAGCTAATTGCTTTTCAAGTTCAACGATGGCTTTAATTTTGGTTAAAAACCATGGATCAATCTCCGTGTGATGATGGATAACATCGACACTATAGCCGCGGCGAAACATTTCTGCGATAGCGAACAACCGCTCATCAGTTGCCTTTTGTAAATGATATATAAGGCCATCTTCACTCTCAGCCGTGAAGGCGGGTAAGTGAAGGCCCGATAAATTTAATTCTAGTGATCTTAGGCCTTTGTTCAAGGCACCTTCGAACGTCCGGTCAATCGCCATGACTTCACCAGTGGCCTGCATTTGTGTTCCAAGATTGCGATCCGCTTCCGTGAATTTATCAAATGGAAAACGCGGTAGCTTCACGATGACGTAATCAAGGGCCGGTTCAAAAGCCGCATAAGTCGTGCCGGTGATCGGATTAAGGATCTCATCAAGCTGCAAACCAATCGCGCATTTAGCTGCAATACGAGCAATCGGGTAACCCGTGGCTTTCGAAGCGAGAGCTGATGAGCGGCTCACTCTTGGATTCACTTCGATAATGTTATATTGATCTGAATAGGGATCAAGCGCAAATTGGATGTTGCAGCCGCCGACAATATCTAATGCACGAATGACTTTCAGTGAAGCGCTGCGCAGGATTTGGTATTGGACATCCGTCAACGTCTGTGAAGGTGCGACAACCATTGAGTCACCCGTGTGAACACCAACGGGATCGATGTTTTCCATATTACAAACAATCACGCATGTATCGTTGGCGTCCCGCATGACCTCATACTCAACTTCCTTCCACCCTTTAATACTTTTCTCAATTAAGACTTGATGAATCGGGCTTTGCTGCAGACCCTGATTTAATATCAAATCGAGTTCCGTGTCATTAGCCGCAACACCTCCACCAGAGCCTCCCAAAGTATAGGCCGGACGGATAATGACCGGATAGCCGATCTCCTTAACAAACTGACAACCTTCATCATATGAGTGAATAATTTTTGATTCAGAAATGGGTTCTTCGATATCAAGCATGAGCCTGCGAAATTGTTCACGATCTTCACCTTGTTGAATCGATTCAACTGATGTTCCTAAAAGCTCCACACCATGTTTTTCTAGAATCCCCTGTTCATATAATTGGACAACGAGATTGAGTCCTGTCTGTCCGCCTAGTGTTCCGATAATTCCGTCGGGGTTTTCTTTTTTAATAATGGTCTCAATCGCTTCGGTTGTTAATGGTTCGATATAGACTTGATCAGCCACTTGTTCATCGGTCATGATCGTCGCCGGATTATTGTTAATCAGGACAACCTCAATATTTTCTTCTTTGAGTGCTAGGCAAGCCTGCGTCCCAGCATAATCAAATTCTGCCGCTTGCCCGATGACGATAGGGCCCGATCCAATCACTAAAACTTTTTTGATATCAGTAAGTAAAGGCATAATTCATCTCACCTGTTTGTCGAATATTGTGTAAAAAACGATCAAAAATGGGCTCAGCATCTGTCGGTCCAGGGTGGGCTTCCGGATGAAACTGTACGGTTTCAATCTTAAGCCAATTATGTTTTAACCCCTCAATCGAACGATCATTAACATTTCGGTAAGTGACTGTTAATGTATCCTCGTCGATACTGCCATCCTTGACGGTATAACCATGATTCTGCGGCGTGATCCATACCTTACCTGACTGCAAATCTTTTACAGGGTGGTTCCCGCCTCTATGGCCAAAGTGTAATTTCTCCGTTTCCGCACCGTAAGCTAAAGCGATGAGTTGATGACCCAAACAAACTCCTAAAGTTGGATAATGCTCCGTGATCTGTTTGATCTGAGGTAACCACGGGACCAAAGCTTTAGGGTCCCCCGGCCCGTTACTCAACATCACGCCATCAGGGTGCAGTTGTTTGATTTCAGTAAACGTCGTTGTGTACGGAACGATGGTCACTTCGCAGCCTGCCTCAAGTAACGCATTAAGCATTGATTTTTTATAGCCGAAATCCATGAGGACAACATGTGACCCTTTCCCTTCATAATGCTGATTTGATTGAATCGACACTTGTTCAACCAATGACGGATCATTTGCTTGGTAGGATCCCAACGATGTCACGTTATCCGGTGTTTTCGTTATTATCCCGCGCATTGCTCCGTGCTCACGGATGCTTTTTACAACCGCTCTTGTATCGACACCCGCAAGACACGGAATACCTGCCTTTGCCATATGGTCGGCAAACATTTGGACTGACGCATAATGACTCGGTGTCATACAGACATCGCTGATGATCACGCCAGATAAATGAAGGGCAAGACTTTCATCATCCCACTCATTAATCCCATAGTTACCAATGAGTGGATAACAGAATGTCATGATTTGTCCAGCATAAGATGGATCGGTCAAAATTTCCTGATATCCAGTCATACTCGTGTTAAAAACCACTTCACCTGTTGCCTGAACATCTTTTCCAATCAAGGTCCCGGCAAAAGTTTCTCCTGTTTCTAGTCGTAAATAGGCCGTCTCCATTCTCAAAACCCCTCCTGTTCTAAAGATTAGCAAACACTTGGTTAAGTGCCTCTACAAACGTGTCCATTTCCGCTTGGTTGGTTGTCAAAGGAGGTAAGATCCGTACAACATTCGCTCCAGCCGGTAAAATTAAGACGTTTTGCTCACGTGCTTGATGAATGATTTCGGCGGCAGGTCGATGAGTGACCAATCCTAAAAGCAGCCCTTTTCCCCGTACGGATACGATTTGTTCAGGGTACGCCGCTTGCAATGCTTTAAGTTGCTTTTGCAAATACTCACCATTTTGCTGACTGAGACTAACCACATCTTGGCTCTTGATTGCCTCTATGGTTGCTAATCCTGCCGTAGCGGCCATCGGGTTACCGCCAAATGTACTACCATGGCTGCCAGGATCGAACGCTTGCGCGGCTTCCGCTTTGGCTAGCAGAGCACCAATGGGAAAACCTGATCCTAATCCCTTAGCCAAAGTAATGACATCGGGCTCAATCCCGTACTGTTCGTAAGCGAACAAGGTTCCTGTTCGACCCATGCCTGTTTGAATTTCATCAACCATGAGTAATAATCCATGCTGTTGACACAATTCAGCAAGCTCGGAGACCCAGGCCTCATCAGCAGGAATCACACCGCCCTCACCTTGAACCAATTCAAGCATGACAGCACATGTGTTAGGTTGGATGAGTTGGTCTAACGCACCGACATCGTTATAGGATAGATACCGAAATCCTTCAATAAGCGGCGCAAACCCCTCTTGAATCTTTGTCTGCCCGGTTGCTGCTAATGTTCCCAACGTCCTGCCATGAAACGATTGTGTAAAAGTGACAATTTCGTAAGTCTCTTTTTGCTTAACTTTTTGCGCATATCGTCTCGCTAATTTGATTGCGGCTTCATTAGCCTCTGCTCCGCTATTACAGAAAAACACCTGGTCCGTACAACTAGATTCCGTCAATTGTGAAGCCAATTGCTCCTGTTGTGGAATATAGTAGAGATTCGAACAATGCCATAACTGATTCAGTTGCTCCTCCATTTTCTCTTTCACAGGTTCAGGGCGGTGACCAAGATTGCACGTCGCAATCCCTGCGGTGTAATCTAAATAGGCCTGCCCTGTTTCATCCCAGACATAGCTGTCTTTGCCCGCCTTGATTTGGATAGGAAATCGATTATATGTCTGCATTAGCGGTTGTTCCGCTGTGTCTATGTTACTTGGCATGGGTACCCTCCTCATCCAAAGTGATGGTTGTTCCGATGGTTTCTCCGTTTATAAATGCGGGTAAGCTATGGGATTCGAGCCCATTAATAATTCCAACTTCGGGAACATGGTGACTGAGGCCATCCATCGCCGCTCTCACCTTTGGAATCATCCCGCCGCTGATCTCGCCTGATGCAATTAAGTCCTCAATTTGTTCTTGAGAAACGGTTGACAAAATCGATGGTTGGTTAGCTTCTGTTGTGTAGATACCGGGAATATCACTGACAAAACATAGCCTTGCTTCAAGGGCTTGAGCAATCGCCGCAGCTGCCATATCAGCGTTGATATTATATCGCTGTCCATAAACATCTGCTGATAAGGGTGAAATCACGGGTATCTGGTTTTGGGTTGCGAGTTGTTGAATCATAGCTGTTTCAACGCCGGTCACTTTACCAACAAACCCTAACGGACTATCTTGTTCGATGGGCTCAGCTTTTAATAACTGCCCATCGGTACCACTGATACCAACAGCTTTTCCGCCTACGGCTGTAAAGCTGCGAACCACTTGTTTATTGACTAACCCGTTTAGTACCATTTCTACAACATCCAGCACATCATCGGTAGTGACCCGTAAGCCGTTATGGAAGGTGGTTTCAATATTTAATTGGCTTAATAAGTTTGAAATCGTCGGTCCACCACCATGAACGATAATCGGTGCATATCCGCCATAGATCTGTAAGTCCATAATATCTTGATAGAAAGACGGCGGTAATTGCTCAAAAATACTGCCTCCGCATTTGATGACTAGAAAGTTCATGACATCTCCCTCTTCGGTTTACGTCCGGTATGACGCATTAATTTTGACGTAATCATAGGTTAAGTCACAGCCCCAGGCGACCGCCGATCCCTTACCATCCGCTAAGTTAACGGAAATTTGAATGTTTTCTTGTTGTAGATAAGCTGTCGCTTCCTGTTCATCAAAAGGAACAGGAAGACCCTTTTCAATGACGGTGATGGGTCCCAGTGCCACATGAACTTGGTTTGGATTCAACGGGTAGCCGCCGTACCCTATAGCAGTGACAATTCGGCCCCAATTCGGGTCTGTACCATATATCGCTGTTTTGACAAGACTTGATCCGACAACCGCCTTGCTAAATGCTTGCGCCGCTTCTTGATGAGCTGCACCATCGACTTTGACTTCGATGAGTTTGGTCGCTCCTTCACCGTCTCTCGCAATCATCTGTGCCAAAGTTTGGCAGACGTAAGTTAAGGCTTCGACAAATCGTTTCCAATCTTGATGGGTTACAGACAGAGTTTCATTACCGGCTAATCCGTTAGCCATCACTAAAACCATGTCATTGGTACTCGTATCGCCATCAACGGTAATCATATTGAATGTGTCATTCGTGATGGTTTTAAGAGCCTCCGATAGTTCCTTGTGCTCAATTTTGGCGTCCGTCGTTACGAAGCCCAGCATGGTCGCCATATTCGGGTGGATCATGCCTGAACCTTTTGCAGCGCCACCGATTGTGACTTGTTGTCCATCAATGATTGTTTGCACAGCGACGTGCTTTTGCCGCGTATCCGTTGTAAAAATCGCTCTCTCAAAGTTATCAGATACGTCATCATCCAATTTGATTTGCTCAATACCTGCGCTAATTTGATCCATCGGGAGTTGCTCGCCAATCAAGCCTGTGGATACCACAGCGGCGTAATGAGACGGAATACCGATGTGATCCGCAAATGCTTGCCTCATATCATAAGCGTTCGTCAACCCTTCATCTCCTGTACAGGCATTGGCGACGCCAGAATTAACGATCACCGATTGAATTTTTTGCTCCGTCGCCAGACTTTCTTGGGTGACGCGTAAAGGCGCGGCTTGAAATTGATTCATCGTATACACAGCAGCTGCATGAGCGGGAACCTCCGAATGAATCCAGCCGAGATCCGGTCGTTTACGTTTGATACCGCAGTGAAAGCCGTTCGCCTTGAATCCTTGTGGTGACGTCACACTTCCTTCAGATAACACCTGCCAACTCGCTTGACTGTGCTCAACCACATAAGTCCCTTCGTTTGTCATCTCCTATTCCTCCCACTGTTATTTACGGATAGACAGGGGTCTGCTTAAGACCTGTTCGGACATCCCATCCGTTTAAAAGATTCATATTTTGAACCGCTTGACCCGAGGCACCCTTAACGAGATTATCAATGACAGAAACGATGGTGAGACGGTTGGTCCGTTCATCAGCCATAATACTAATATCACAATCGTTTGAACCGTAGACATCCTTCGTTCCCGGCCATAATCCGGTTTCTCTAATTCGTACAAAAGGGTCTGATTCATAGAATAATTGATAATTGTTAACAATGTCTGACGTTGACAGATGTTGCTTCAAATCAGCATATATCGTACACATAATCCCTCGTGTCATCGGGACAAGATGCGTGGAAAATGTGACTTTGGCAGATTGCCCCAGTTCCTGGGTCATCAATTGTTCAATTTCAGGCGTGTGTTTATGCGCCCCTAGTTTATAAGCCTTAAAATTTTCGTTAACTTCACTAAAATGTGATGTTATTGACGGATTGCGTCCAGCCCCAGAAATACCGGTTTTACCATCAATGATGACTGTTTTCGGATCAATAAATCCGCTTTTGACAGCTGGGAGGAGCCCCAGTAAGGCTGCCGTCGGATAGCATCCCGGATTGGCGATGAGCTGTGCTGTCTTGATTAGATCCTGATTGATTTCAGCTAATCCATAGACAGCTCGATTCAGATAAGCTTGCTGAGCTGCAGGACGGTGATACCACTCCGTATATTCCTCAGGATCTTTCAAACGAAAGTCACCTGATAAATCAATGCAAATCACACCTTGCTCGAGCAGCGGTGGAACAAGTTTTTGACTGACACCCGGCGGCGTAGCAAAAAACATAAGATCGACACGTCCGGGGATAGACTCAACATCAACATCTTCTAAAGTTTGTTCGCAAATATCTGTTAAATGCGGGTACAATTCTGTGATGGTCATGCCACTCGTTGAATGCGAAATAAGCATTTCAATTTGTACAAAAGGATGTTGTTCCAATAAACGAATCAGCTCAACACCGCCATAACCATTTGCCCCAATGATCCCTGCTTTCATTTTCCCGACCTCCTTTTTGTAATTTTAGGAATTAATATATTATTAAAAGGGATAAAAAAAACACTCGCCTCCTTGAAAAGAGACGAGCGTCGATTGTCCGCCCGCGGTACCACTCTGATTGTTCCGAATCGGAACCCGCTTTGAGGCTGTTAACGGAAGCCATCCGATCAGCTCTAATAGGGTATGATACTCACCCGTTCAAACCGACATCTCTAAAGTCCGGTTCATCACATGCCGTACCAGGCTCCCACCTTCCCTGATTCGCTGACAACAGTCAATGTGACTACTCTCTTTATCATAGATATTTTGACTCACTTATTTTTAATTTCTTTAAATACAAAGTTAATACGCTAAAACACTAAAGTATACAGTTAGCTTGAACCATCTGTCTTTTCACTTTTATGGACACCGACTGAATCAATGAGAATTATGGTATTAAAAAACGCCCGCCTCCTAGAAAAGAGACGAGCGCTTGGAAACATGACTCGCGGTACCACTCTCATTGTTCCGATATACGGAACCAGCTTTGGGGCTGTTAACGGTAACCATCCGGCCGACCCTAGTCAAGTGTATACTCTTTCAAGTCGACATCTTAGAAGTCCGGTTCATCGCCTTATTTGACCGGGCTCCCACCTTCCCCGGCTCGCTATTTGCAAATGAAAGACGATTACTCTCTTCATCAACGATTTTGCTAACGTTATCTTTGTTAAGTTATTATACACGACTCATAAATGAAGTCAACAGCATTTATAAAAAAATTATATTTTTTGATCAAATTCTTAATTGAACCTACTATACCTATTACCGGTGCCCGGTGAAATCATGGCAAACTACCATTTTTGTCTTTCCTACTACAAATGCTGATACAAGCTTCGTTCATAAACATAGTATGTCGTATAACTTATAAAGGAGTTGTTAAATGATGTCTTACCATCACAATTGTAATGGAATGGAAAACGAAAATGAGGTTCAAGGCACTGAAACAGAATCTCAATCCCGTCGCCGTAGAAATAATGCAGTCGTGAAAAACAGCGGTAACTCATATGTCTATGTAGAAGCTGAAGCTTCAGCTAAGGCTTTTGCTAATGCATTCGCGAAAGCTGTTGAGCGGAATAGTACTGACAACCAAAATGATGTTGGCGGTACTGAAGATGAAGAAAATGATAACCACAAATGCGGTTGCCACCGCCGCTGGAAACGAAATAACTAAAACAGGGAAAGGTGAAGGATTCATGGAACAACAAGCCAAAGTTAATGAGAGTGGCAACAGCCATGTCTATGTCGAAGTTGATACCCGCCCGATGGCTTATGCCATGTTATCTACGATGCACGCGACCGGCCGATTCTCTGATGATGAAATGAACGAAATGGTCAGTAACATGAGACTATTAAATTCCGAGAACAGCGTGAAGTTTTATTCTAGTGAAAATGACCCTAAGAGAGCAAGACTCTTTGTCTAACGCTTCTTATAGCGCCTCACTTTGTGTGAGGCGCTATTCTTATTTTGGATAGAACGCTTAAAGTCGCGGATAGACTTGAAAAAACCATCCCTTAACAGGAATGGTTTTTTCATCGTCTATCCTCTATTAACATTAATCGTCTTTTAACGCCTGACCTGCTAACATTTGAATCACCGCATCGTCCATTGGCGGATTATGCAGACCTGCTCGAACGTCACGATAGTACCGTTCAAATGTGGACTTCTTCGATAATCCTCGACCACCAGCAATTCGTAAAGCAAGATCAACGACATGATTAGCCGCATTGGTCGCAACTGTTTTAACGGCTGCCAATTCGGTTCCCATATTCACACGCTGATCCGGGTCTTGATCCCAGCGTTCAGCAACAGCATACATAAAATGTCTAGCTTTCATCAATTCAAGATCCATTTCACCGATTTTTTGCTTGATATGTGGTACTTCGGAAATCGTCGTATCAAGACTGTTGGGTTGATAGGATTTCGCAAACTGAATGGCATCATTGCGCGCAGCAATGGCGATGCCTAAATAACAAGCTGGAATGTGTAATAACCAACCTTTCGGGGAAGATTTTTTGGAAGATTGTACGACTTCGACGAGTCTATCTTTCGGAACCGTGACATTCTCGAGAATCAAATCATCGCTTCCTGTGCCCCGCATGCCAAGAACGTCCCAAGTATGTTCGACTGAAACGCCTGCCCGATCACGGTCAATTAAAAACGATCCAACCGTTTCTAATTCTTCAACATAGGCTGTTACAATATAATAGTCGAGAACAT
Organism: Tuberibacillus sp. Marseille-P3662; assembly: GCF_900178005.1. Lineage (NCBI taxonomy): Bacteria > Bacillati > Bacillota > Bacilli > Caryophanales > Sporolactobacillaceae > Tuberibacillus > Tuberibacillus sp. Marseille-P3662. The sequence continues at coordinate 1,533,526 of NZ_FXBS01000006.1, forward strand.
TAGCCATGGTTGTAAACGTCTTATGACCATTAATGATGTATTGATCACCTTGACGAACAGCACGTGTTTCTGGAATACCCCCGCGCGTCGGACTACCCGTCGCAGGTTCCGTTGCCGCCCGGTTCAGAACTTTCTTCTGTGTACCTACTTCATTTGCAATCCAAGTAAATGTTGCTTCATCCCACAGAGTTTGCTCGCTTAACTCCATCATGGTCCCCAAATGCCATCCCATGGACAGTGCCGTCGAACCATCACCAACGGCCAACCTTTCCTGAAGGAGCACAAATTCATAGAGGGACAGTTCTTCTCCGCCGTAGGCTTTCGGTAAAGTCAATGAGACATAATCATGCACCTTTAATTCATGGAGATTGTCTAACGAAAACGTCGCCGAGCGATCCGTTTCTCCCGCCCGATCTTTGATCAATGATGCCAGTCTCTCTGCTTTTGAAAACAAACGCTCTTGCCGGTCATTTTTAACAAAAGGTGTGTAAATTTCCTTCACTTTTCACCACTCCATTCGATATCCTGTATAAATCATACTAAACTTATGGAAATGGCTGCAATTATTCAATTTATACAAAAAATCATTCTTCACGCCACTTTTTCATTTTCTTAACTAGCGTTGAATGATTCATGCCTAACTCTTTAGCTGCCTTCCGGATAGAATCATTTTTTTGTATTGCATTCTTAACGATCCGTTTTTCAAACTGTTCCAATTGCTCCCTCAAGGATAATGGTCGATCAACATCCATGTTCGTATTCTGGTAAATATGTGGAGGGAGATGGTGTGGCTCAATTGTTCTCGACGGTATGGAGACAACCATACTTTCCATCAAGTTTCTCAATTCTCTGACATTACCTGGCCAATTATAAACATTTAGTAATTTATGTGTATCATTTGATAGACACTTATTAATTGAATATTGCCGGCAATAATAGTTAAAATAATGGTCGACTAATTCCTGGATATCTTCAGGCCGTTGGACTAAAGGGGGAACTTGAATGTCGACAACAAGCAATCGGTAAAAAAGGTCTTCGCGAAATCGCCCTTCCGTGACAAGTTTTCTTAAATCTTGATTCGTCACCGATATGATTCGGATATTTAAATTTCTTGGATGACTCCCACCAATTCTTTGAATTTGCTTTTCTTGGAGGGTACGCAAAAGCTTGACCTGTAATTGTTGCGGCATCTCGCCAATCTCATCTAACATGATCGTACCTTCATTAGCCAACTCAAGTAGTCCGATTTTTCCGTTCTTATGAGCTCCTGTAAATGCACCTTTCTCATATCCAAATAGCTCCGATTCCATGAGTGACTCAGGAATCGCTCCGCAGTTCACCTTGATAAAAGGTTTATCATGCCGATCACTCAATTTATGAATCATGTTTGCAATAACCTCTTTCCCAGTACCCGAAGGACCAGATAAAAGTACACCTGTGGGATGAGGCGCAATCAGTTTAATTTTGTCATAGATCTGCTTCATTTTTTGACTTTGGAAAACCATCGTCTGACGCGGATCATTCAGCTTAAAAGTATATCGATTATTGTTGATTTTGGAAAAGCTTTTTGCCTTCTCTAGTTCTCCTCTTATGTCGTTCAAGTATGTAATATCGCGAACGCTTGTAACAACCATATCAATCTGTCCTGATTCGCCAAAAACTGGATTGCCAGTCACAATCACATCTTTTTTCCCGTTGATTTTCTGCATAATTGAGATTTGCTTTTTCTTTTCAAGGACAAGTAAAGATACCGATTGGTCAATATAGCCCTGATTCATTAAATCAGTCATATGATGGCCAACCAATTCATCTCTTCGAAAACCAGTCATCTCTTCATAAGCTGAATTAACCAAAATGGTCACACCATCTTGATCGACAACATAGATGCCATCTGTAGAAAATTCTATGATTGACGCCATTTTTTTATTGAGAGATGTCATTTTTAACCCTCCACCTCTGGTGATTTTCAGAACATGATGGTGACTTTTTTCACCATTAAAATTTCTATACTTCCAGGAAAATTCCTATCCGTATGGTGATTTTTTTCACCAACAAAATATCTTTTTAGGCTTGTCATGCCCTTCTATATTTTGGCACTACAATTGCATATACAATAATGAATCTTGTTTAAAAAGGAGGAGTTAAAACAATGGTAAATATCAACAAGTCGAGACCTAAGCTTTATGTGATGGACAATGGCCGAATGAGCATGGACAAAAATTTAATGATCGCCACATCCAATCAGGCGACCGTGGATGATCCCCACGCCCCCAATGAAATGGTTGAATTCCCTATTTACACTGTGCTTATTGATCATCCGGAAGGAAAGATTTTATTTGATACGGCCTGTAATCCAAATTCGATGGGACCCGAGGGACGTTGGAATGAAGCTACTCAGAAAGGGTTCCCATGGAAAGCTAGTGAAGAATGTTACTTGCATAACCGATTAGAACAGTTAGGCGTTCGCCCCGAGGACATCAAGTATGTTGTTGCATCCCATCTCCATTTAGATCATGCGGGTTGCTTGGAGTTATTTACCAACGCAACGGTTATTGTTCACGATGATGAATTAAACGGCGCCCTACGAACCTTTGCTCGAAATCAAAGTGAAGGCGCCTACATTTGGGCCGACATCAATGCATGGATCAAGAATAATCTACAATGGCAAACCGTTAAACCAGACGAGGATCATTTGGAACTTGTGGAAGGGGTTAAAATTCTTAATTTTGGAAGCGGCCATGCTTGGGGCATGATTGGCCTTCAAGTTGAATTACCTGATACAGGCTCTATTATACTCGCCTCTGATGCTATCTATACTGCTGAAAGCTATGGGCCGCCAATAAAACCACCTGGCATTATATATGACTCCGTGGGTTGGGCGAAAGCTGTAAACAAAATAAAACGTTTGGCAAGAGAAACGAACGCTGTCGTTTGGTATGGTCACGATGCAGACCAATTTAAAACCTTCCGTAAATCAACCGAAGGCTATTATGAGTAATGATCGAAAGGAGTATTCAAATGCAAACACGAGCAGCTGTTCTACATGAGATGGGACGCCCCACTCCCTATGCTGAAAGCCAGCCTTTAAAAGTTGAAACCCTAGAATTAGATGGTCCTGAGAGAGACGAAGTCCTTGTTCAAGTTAAGGCTGTTGGCTTGTGCCATTCGGATTTATCTGTCATTAACGGCAGTCGTCCAAGACCAACGCCTATGGCACTCGGCCATGAAGCAGCTGGTGTCATTACCGAGGTCGGTGAAGGTGTTACCGGTTTAAAGCCTGGAGATCATGTCGTCTGTTCATTTGTTCCGAGTTGCGGACATTGCCTGCCTTGTCAGGAAGGACGGCCAGCTTTGTGCGAAACCGGAGCAGCCGTCAATAATGAAGGTGTATTACTCTCAGGAGAACGTCGACTTCATTCTGATCATGGGCCTGTCAACCATCATCTGGGCGTTTCCGGTTTTGCCGAATATGCCGTGGTATCTCGAAACTCAGTGATCAAAGTTGATCCAGAAGTGCCATTGAACAAAGTTGCTATCTTTGGTTGTGCGGTTATTACAGGTGTCGGGGCCGTTATCAATACAGCTCGTGTAAAACCTGGAAGCAGTGTCGCTGTCGTAGGACTGGGTGGCATTGGACTTAATGCGTTGCTTGGTGCTGTTTTAGCAGGGGCTCGTCAAATTATCGCAGTCGATATTAACCCAGATAAACTTGAATTTGCTAAAAAAATAGGTGCAACATCGACCTTTGATTCTCGAGATCCAAATGCTGTGGAAAACATCCGTTCAGCAACAGGCGGAGGAGTTAACTATGCTTTTGAAACAGCTGGCGTTGTGCCTGCCATGGAAACAGCTTACGGGATAACAAAAAGGGGTGGCACCACAGTTACGACAGGATTACCCGACCCGAGTCACCAATTTTCGTTCCCTCAAGTGACGCTCACAGCCGAAGAACGCACGGTTAAAGGATCTTATCTCGGGAGTTGTGTCCCTTCCCGTGATATCCCCCGTTTTATTGAATTATATAAAAATGGACGACTTCCGGTTGATCAACTTCTAACAGACAGTCTGCCACTTGACCAAATCAATGAAGGTTTTGATCGACTTGCCAATGGTGAAGTCTCCCGTCTCGTTATAGAGATGTAGGTTGTTTCAACCGATTAGTTCTGAAAGGCATCCCTCAGTGGGGTGCTTTTTTATGTCGTACAAAGCATTAAATAAAAATAATCAAAGCAATAATAGCCCCCAAAAAAGTAACCCCATAAATCATTGATAACACCTTGACATTCTTTAATGAACGCGTTTCATAATCCCAAGATCTTTGTTGTTCATCCTGGTGTGTATCCCCTTCTTCATCATATTTTTCTATCGTTTGATTCACTTCTTTACCAACAAAGATGGTCCCGACTAAACCAACTACACACACTAGAATAGCGAGAACAATTAAAAATATATACATAATACACCCTTTCAAGTCAGGAAACCATTGGTCCCTTTTTGATTTCTTACCTATAACATTATCAAAAATGAAGCCCCCTTTCACCTATTTTTAGCCTTGATCTTTTAAAGGAATGAAACTTTAATTGAGGAATAAAGGGCTGGGACAAATATAAAACAGGATACTCAAATGCCACACAATAAGATATGAAAGCAAGTTCTAAACGTAGTCTAGTCAAATACGTAGACGCCCGCGAGCGATGACAGGAATACTATTCTAAACAAATCATCCGAACTGATTAATAAACAAGTTCGGATGATTCTGTGACTCATATACTTTTGTCCCAGTCCCCCCTTTTCCGATCTTAAATCATGACCAGCGCGCGGTCACCATTTTCTTTCTTGTATAGAAGTTCACACCGTCTTTGCCATTAGCATGCAAGTCACCGTAGAATGAATTTTTCCACCCAGAGAATGGGAAAAAGGCCATCGGTGCTGGGACGTTAATATTAATCCCAAGCATACCCGCATCAATCGTTTCTCTAAAGTCACGAACAGCCTTACCACTTCCTGTGTATAGGCAAGCACCATTCGCAAACTCTGATTTGTTTGTCAGTTGAATACCTTCCTCAAGGTCTTTCACGCGAACAATGCTTAAAACAGGCCCGAAGATTTCATCCTTCCAAATCGTCATGTCTTCATTAACATGGTCAAAAATGGTCGCACCCAAGAAGTAGCCCTTGTCTGTTTGTTGCGCATCAATCCGGCCATCTCTAATCAGTTGTGCTTGCTCATTTTCACCTTTATCAATATAGTCCAACACACGTTTTTTATGGCTGTCGCGAATCAATGGACCGAGGAAGACATCTTCAGATAATCCGTTACCCATTTTAATATGATCCGCAGCATCAACCAACCGCTCGACAAATTCATCCGCGATTGCATCTTCAACAACAACCACTGAACATGCCATGCAGCGTTCTCCTGCACTGCCGAATGCTGCACTCGTCACACCCTGAACAGCCTGATCAAGATCAGCATCACTAAGAACAATTGAGTGGTTCTTCGCACCTGCAAGTGCTTGCACGCGTTTGCCATTAGCTGAGGCTGTTTTATAGACATATTCGGCAACAGGTTGCGAACCAACGAAGGAAATCCCCTTGATATCTTCATGTTCAAGCAAACCGTTCACAACATCATGAGCACCATGAACAATATTTAAAACCCCATCTGGAAGTCCGGCTTCTGTAAATAGTTCAACGAGCCGTTGAGCAAGAAGAGGGGTCCGCTCAGAAGGTTTTAATATAAACGTGTTGCCGCAAGCAACAGCCATTGGGTACATCCAACACGGCACCATCATTGGGAAATTAAATGGAGTGATCCCGCCTACAACACCAATCGGATAACGGTACATACCGGATTCAATATTGGAAGCAACATCCGGAAGCACCTCTCCCATCATGAGGCTCGGAGCTCCCGCAGCGAATTCGACATTTTCAATGCCTCGTTGCACTTCACCCTTAGCTTCTGAAAAAGCCTTTCCGTTTTCTTTTGTGATTAATTCCGCCAGTTCATCAAAGTTTTCAAGCAACAGCTGTTGATACTTAAACAAAACTCGTGCCCGCTTGGCTACTGGTGTTTGGCTCCATGTTTTAAAGGCCTTTTGTGCGACTTCAACCGCTTGATAAACATCTTCTTTAGAGGAAATCGGTACTTCGGCAAGTGTTTCCCCTGTTGCAGGATTAGGGACAACCTCTGTCTGATTAGACTGAGCTTCGACCCACTCACCGTTAATATAGTTTTTTAATACAGTTACTGTTTTTGTCGTCATAATGATGCACTCCTTTAATTAAAATATCGAATATAATAATACGGCTAATAGCAAAGCCGCCATCGGCAATAGCACGCTAAGGAAAAGGATCGGTTTGTACGACCGTTTATGTGTTTCACCACTGATCGCGCGGATTGTCGTCACAACATAACCGTTATGAGGCAGCGAATCCAAACCACCTGATGCAAGAGATGAGATGCGGTGCATCGCACCGGGATCCAATCCTTTCGCCAAGTAAATCGGTGCTAAAATCGGTAACGCAATCCCCAGTCCCCCGGAAGCTGAGCCGGTCAGACCGCAAATAATCGTTACAGCAATTGCCAAACCTAGTAATGGTGGCCCAGGTATGTTCATGAGCGAGTCAACCACTGATTGGAAGGCTGACATATGCGAAGCCACACTGCCGAAACCAACGACAGCACACGTATTCGCGGCTGCAACAAGAGCATTTTGCGCCCCGGAAGCGAGGGAACCCCAATATTCTTGGACAAATTTGAAGTTAAGCCCCCAAGTCAAGAGAACACCAGCCGTTAGTGATACTAATGCAGCACTACTTGATGACAACCACTGGGCTAATAGATTTAATATGACGATAACGGCTATTAGCGGCAAAATAGCATTAAATGCATTGGGCAATGAATGCCCCTCTTGATCGCTCGGTTCTTCATCAACGGACTCAGCCGTTGCTGCCACTTCTGCTGACGGCGGTGAAAACCCTTCCCCATTGTCAACCGCTTTTTTGACCATTCTTCCTAGCCACATGCCGCCGACGATCATGATAACAAAGGCCATTAAGAACCCGATCCATCCTCCGGCCGTTGGTTCGGTATTAAAATGCTCCGTCGGTATCAGATTTTGTATTTCAGGAGAACCCGGCGCGGTCATCGTAAAAGAAATTGACCCAAAAACTAAGGCTGCCGGAATAAACCGGTGCGGTAGATTCGCGCGGCGAAATAGGGATACCGCAATCGGATACACTGAAAATCCAACAACAAAAAGGCTAACCCCGCCGTAGGTCATAATCGCACAGGCAGCTACCACAGCAAAAACAGCCTTTTGGGGCCCCATTTTTCGACTGACCCAATTTGCGATAGAATCAGCGGCTCCTGTATCCTGCATCACCTTTCCGAAGACAGCACCTAGTAGAAAGATTAAAAACCATGAAGCAAAATAATCCGTAAAACCCGTCATATAATAACCGGTCATGGCTTTTTCAAGATTCATACCACCTGCTATAGCAATAATCACTGAGCATATGATCGCAGCAATAATAATATTAATCCCGCGCATCGTTAAATAAATCAGTAAGGCTAAGGCAATAAATAACCCAATCAATCCCAACATTTCGTTATCTCTCCTTTACCTATTCATAACTTGGCTATTGGAGAAATCGTAGTCATAACAGATCTGATATAAGTCGACAATTTCATCTTCAGTTGGAACCCTTGGATTATTGCCCGGACTCCCACTAATGACTGCGTCTTTTGCCATTTTTGCTTGTACTTGTTGAAGTTCGTTCTCATCAATGCCATACGATTTCATATTAGGAATATCTAAATCACAACATAACTGTTTGACTCCAAGCACCACTTTATCGGCAATCTCTCGGTTCGTGAGATCGGCCACATCGTCGAAAAGTAACTCACCAATATCCGCCAAACGATCAAGGGCTTCATCTTTGCTAAATTCAAGGACTGCCGGCAATAACATCGCGTTGGAAACGCCGTGCGGGACATGAAACATCGCCCCAATGGGTCGGGACATGCCATGGACAAGGCATACAGAAGCATTTGAGAAGGCCATACCTGCAAGCATAGCTCCATAAGCCATATTGTCTCGTGCTTCCAAATTGTCGCCATGATGATAAGCATCACGTATATTGTCAGTGATGAGTTTGATGGCCGACATCGCTAACGTATCTGTCAACGGCTGAGCAACCCTCGAGATATAAGCTTCAATCGCATGGGTCAAAGCGTCAACGCCTGTCGCAGCGGTTACTTTCTGTGGTGACGACGCTGATAACCGCGGATCCACAATTGCTGTCTCTGGTAAAAACGCGGGCTGCTTAATCATCATTTTGACATCACTTTTAAGATGCGTGACGACCGTGACATCAGTCGCTTCTGAACCGGTGCCCGCTGTTGTCGGAACCGCTATTAACGGAAGCGCTTTCTTGGTAGCGACGACTTTATTATTCATGTAATCACCTATATTGCCCCCATTCGTCGCTAGAACCGCTACAGCTTTTGCGGTATCAATACAGCTCCCGCCACCGAGAGCAATGATGACATCACAAGCTTCACTTTTTAATAGTTCAAGTGCCTCATAGACAAATTGATCCGTTGGTTCTGAATCAATATCAAGATATTTGACATGATCAAGATCCGCCTCGGTCAAAGCTGTTTCACAGGCATCAACATTACCGAGTTTTTCCATTATCCGGTCACTGATAATCAGAACCTTTTGGCCAAAAGTCGCGGCCTCATCCCCTATTTTTTTAAAGGCGTCTTTTCCATAATAAATGTTCTTAGGCATTCGCACAGTTGCAAAACTCAAGGCTGTCATACCTCCCTTTACATGTATTCGCTTTCTTATATGCAATAATCATGCCAAGAATACTTTCCTTTAAAAATCTGATATTCCGGCTCCTAACGACAACAACAGTGTAGATATTTATCTACACTGTTGTTTGGGTGTTGAATTTTATGAACATTCAACCTGTAATCGTTTTAATTTTTGATAAAGCGTTGATCGATGGATCCCTAATAGCTCCGCTGCCTTGGTTTTATTACCATTGGCCTGTGTGAGGACGCTCCTTATAGCCTCCCTTTCTTGTTCCTGTTGTTGTGATTTTAACGACTGTCCGGTCGTGATCACCGTTTGCTTCTGCTTAGACGGACTACCCACAATATTTTTCGGTAGGTTGTTCACACCAATCGTTGTATTTTCAACTAGCGTTACAAGCTGTTCAGCCATATTCACGACTTCCCGTATATTGCCTGGCCAATCATATTGCACCAGAGCCTCCATAGCATTCCGGGTAAACGTTTTTGCGGAAAAGTCATAAATCTCGCAAAAACGTTGAAGATGGTGGGATAGGAGCATTGGAATATCATCTTTGCGTTCCTTAAGAGACGGCACCATTAGCCGGATGATATTAAGTCGGTAATAGAGATCCTCCCTAAAGTCACCACTGTCAACCATGGCTTCAAGGTGATGGTTGGTCGCCGCAACAACTCTGACGTGTACAGGAATTTTACGGCTTCCTCCGACTCGTTCAACCTCTTTCTCCTGCAAGACCCTAAGGATTTTGGCTTGCATAGATAACGACATATCACCAATTTCATCAAGAAAAATCGTTCCTTTATCCGCCGACTCAAATTTTCCTGGCTTTCCTCCTCGTTTCGCCCCCGTAAACGCCCCTTCTTCATAACCGAACAGTTCTGCTTCCAGTAAATGCTCAGGAATCGCAGCACAATTTAAACTGATGAATTGCCCATCTGACCATGGGCTAAGATGGTGAATCGCTCTAGCAAACAACTCTTTGCCTGTTCCACTGTCGCCGGTGATTAAAACCGTTGCCATGGTCCTTGCTGCTCTTCTAGCCATGCTTTTACAGTTGGCTAATTCATGACTTTCTCCAATAATTGATTCAAATGTGACCGGTTTCTGCTTTTGCACATGCCTCTCTAGTGGGGGCTGTTTTTTAACATGCTTCCGGTTAGCTTCATTCGCCCTTTCAATAATTTGATAGAGTTCGGAAACACCTTCAAAGATGAGCATGCCAATACACCCGCTAATCCTGCCATTCCGCCAAATCGGTATGCGATGCACAACCATTTTTTGTCCTTGAATTTCCTGAATATACCCTCGCTCTGGAATGCCGGTTTCAAGCGCAATATGCATACGAGTATTTTCAATGACATCCGTGACATGTTTGCCGATCACATCAACATCCCCAACCCCCAAAAAGTTTTTATACGCCTTATTCATTGTTTGAATATAGCCATTCTCATCGGAGACTGACACACCTTCATAAGCACTTTCTAGAATAGCATTAAGCGTTTCCGTATCATGGGTTTTCGATTGAATGAAACTGGAATAGGCCTGCAGGATCGTTTGTCTTGATAATTGTCCAACTAATTGGTTGTTAGTAATCACGGGGATAATAGTGTGGGTTGAGTGAGCAAGACTCAACATAGCGTCATCCGGGAACACTGATTGGACGGTTTCCAACATATCTATCTGAATCGTTTCATTAATTGGCCAGCCATATAAAAATAGATCAAACAAACGCCATGTTGTTAAAACACCAAGAACACAACGTTTCTCATCGGTTACGATAACTTCTGAACACTGTTGCTCCCTCATGAATTGAATGGCCTCGTAGATATCAATGCCAATTTTAAGATCAAGGGGTGGCGTCATCCAATATTTAACTTGATTACGAGCCGATGTATGGTTTAATTCTATGGGTTGATGCAGTTCCATAGCCATAAGAGCGCTCTCTCCTATCATTGATTTTAGGCTACCAATAGTCATATAATATATTGTATCAAGAAAGCGCTAACAAATCTATCTAACAAAAGAACCTATCAAGCTATTTAAAAGGAGAATCATTTATGCAAGAACAAGTTGTCATGATCACGGGCGCTGCCCGGGGTATCGGTTATGAAATCGCCAGAGCGTTCGGTGAAGAAGGTGCAACCGTTATTTTAACGGACATTGATGAAAAAGGTTTAGCTGATGCTTCTGCTCAATTAACACAAGAAGGAATAGATAGTCACAGCCAGATATGTGACGTGACCAGCGAAGATCATATTAAAAGAACGCTGAATCATATCTTAGACAACCATGGCCGTATTGATGTATTGATTAATAATGCGGGCTTACAACATGTAGCATCGATCGAGGAATTCCCCACAGAAAAATTTGAGCAGCTTGTTCAACTCATGCTTGTCGCACCTTTTATGACGACAAAACATGTCTTCCCAATCATGAAACACCAACAGTTCGGACGGATCATCAACATGGCTTCCATTAACGGCGTCATTGGCTTTTCAGGAAAAGCAGCCTATAATAGCGCAAAACATGGAGTGATCGGTTTAACAAAAGTCGCCGCGCTTGAAGGCGCTGAACATGGGATTACTGTCAATGCGCTCTGTCCGGGTTATGTGGATACCGCACTGGTCCGTAATCAAATGAACGACTTAGCCAAGAATCGAAATGTTCCATTGGACGAAGTGTTAAAGGAAGTTATTTATCCCCTCGTCCCGCAAAAACGCCTGCTCGCTGTCAAAGAAGTCGCTGACTACGCTATGTTTTTGGCGAGCGACAAAGCGAAAGCCATAACGGGGCAAGCAACAGTGATTGATGGCGGCTACACCGCCCAATGATAAAGAGGCCGGGAAAATCTAAAACAGGATACTCAGGAAGCCGAACCATAAGATATGAAAGCAAGTTCTAAGCGTCGTTAAAATACTTAGACGCCCGCGGCAAGCGAAGGATTTTGACGTAGCGATGACAGGAATGACGATTAAAAAAAATCATCCGAACGGATTCATCAACAAGTTCGGATGATTCTGTGACTCATATACTTCTGTCCCAATCTCTTATTATTTAAAGTCTTAACGGTTAACCTGTTGCCATATTAAGACACCATTTTGCCCGCCAAAACCAAAGGAATTGCTAAGCACACTTGAAATATTTCCAGGGCGGCTATGGTTAGGAACAATATCTGGCGGTGCTGTGTCATCCTTGTCCGTACAATTCAATGTCGGCGGTAAAGTCTGCGTCTCCAAAGCTTTGATACTTGCAATACTCTCGATGGCGCCTGCAGCACCTAGCAGATGACCGATCGCCCCTTTGATGGAACTCACAGGGATCTGCTCTAGCTGTTGACCGAAGACATCGCTTAATGTAGCAGATTCAGCCTGATCACCAGCAAACGTAGCAGTGGCATGTGCGTTGATATAATCAATCGCTTCTGCATCGATTTCAGCCCGGTTAAGCGCCTCTTGGATAGCATTTTTGGCTCCAAATCCCTTAGGATCAGGTGCCGTTTCATGATAAGCATCATTTGAAGCGCCATAACCAGTCAGTTCTGCATAGATTGTGGCATTTCTCGCTTGAGCATGTTCAAGCGTTTCAAGAACGAGCATCGCAGCTCCTTCTCCCATCACCATTCCTTGACGTTCCCTGTCAAAAGGACGCGACCATTCACTGTCATTTTCAGGACCAGTAGTGGCAATGGCTTGTGAAGCACGCAGTCCCGCTAAAATGGAAGGACTAAACAAACACTCTGCCCCCCCTGCTAGCACCATATCTGCTTTCCCTAATCGCAGCCAATCACTACCCTCTCCAATCGCATTCGCTGAAGAAGCACAGGCTGTCGAATAGGTCATAACAGGACCCGTCATTTCATATTGTCTGGCAATTTCTGCTCCGGCAGCATTCGGCATCGACTTAGGCACGAGGCGCGGGCTGACCCGGGTGGAACTCCCAGTAGCCAAACGTCCGGCACCCTGTTCCAATGTTTGTACCCCGCCATAAGCACATCCAATCGAAATTCCCATACGATGGCGACTATAAGCATCATGTAACGCTTCTTTATCAGACCAACCAGCATCTCTTAAAGCTTCTTGAGCAGCAACTAATCCCAATTGTGAAAAACGATCCGTTCTTTGAATCGATTTTCTTTCAAGATAGTCTTTGGGATCAAAGCCGGAAAATCGGGCTATAACGGGAGCCCATTGCCGCAAATAGTCATCCTCCGTTTGGCTTACGGCAGAACGTGAGGCGATCAATTCATCCCAAAATAAAGACACACCAGCACCAAATGGTGTCATTGCACCAAGTCCTGTTACAACAATGCGTTGATTATTAGACATCCTGAATCCATCCCTTCTAATCTAAACAAACCTAAGGCTACCAGTGCACATAAGTTGAGTTTTAAAAAAATAGAGTGATAAAATAAATATTGTATAAGGCGTCATTCACAATATTTTAACATATTAATGTCTCAATACGGTATTATCAATGCTTATAGATGATTAAGGTCATTGTGAAGGACGTATCCTTTTTTGGGGATTTGACATCACTATATCCAACCTTGAAAGGAGGCGAAAATGCTGGAATTATCTTCAATCAGACCATATAAAGACAAAGTTGTCTTCATTACTGGCGGTTCACGAGGGATCGGCCGTCGACTTGCTTTACGATTTGCTGAAGCAGGCGCAAATATCGTCATTAACTACTTCCGAAATGGCGAGGCTGCTCGAGAAGTTGCTGCAGAAATAGAAGCCTTAGGGCGACAAGCACTGACCGTCCGTGCCAATCTAGCTCAAGAAGAAAAAATCGTTGATATGTTTGAGGAAATAAATGCTAAGTTCGGGCGACTTGACGTTTTCATACATAATGCTGCCTCAGGCCGCAATCGTCAAGCCACAGAACTCGATATCAAAGGCTGGGACTGGACCGTTAACGTCAATACGCGGGCTTTTCTAATTGGTGCTCAACAAGCTGCCAAATTAATGCCTGAAAGTGGCGGAGCTATGCTTGCCCTTTCATCATTCGGTGCGGATCATGTTTTCCCCTATTATACTGCTGTCGGCGCGAGTAAAGCCTCGTTAGAATCATTGGTAAGATACTTCGCTCTTGAACTTGCTCCGCAGCACATTAATGTGAATGCGATATCTGCCGGGGCAGTACAAACAGATGCCTTGAATCACTTTCCTGAGATGGATGATACAATGGCCGCTATTGAGGAGAAAATGCCATATGACCGTATGGTTGTCCCTGATGACATTGCCAATACAGCCTTATTCCTGTGTTCGAAGGAAGCCGAGATGATTCGCGGACAAACCATCCGCTTAGATGGTGGTTTAACGCTAAAACTACCATGATTAATAGCATCAATGAACTTTATACAGCTTAGACACCATTTGCCTTCTTATCGGTTAATGGTGTATTTAAATGGTAAGAAATAATCTTATAAGATTTAATATCAAATTTTAATTGAATAATTGGAGATGACAAAAATGGCTGAGACCTTAACGAAAGAAGAAATAACGGAAAAAGTACGGCATGTTGTGAGTCGTGAATTACAAGTAGATATATCTGATATCCAGACGGAGAGTCTCTTTGTTGATGATCTAGGTGCGGACTCTCTTGATTTGACAGAACTAGCTGTTGCTTTTGAAGATGAATTTGGCCTTGAAATTCCCGAATCCGATTTTGGACAACTTTCAAAGGTATCCGGCGTCGTTGATTATATCGCTGGCCGACTTGCTTAATTAAAGAAAGGTGGAAAATAATGTTTGATTTTAACGGTAGAACCTTAACCGATGCTCGTGCTCAAAGCTTTTTAGACCAAGGTGTTTGGACAGAAGAATCATTTATTGATGTTTTGGAACACAATGTCGAACGCTATCCCGAATTAATTCACAAGGACGAAAAACAAAGTCTCAGTTATAAAGAACTATGGGATGAAGTGGAAGCTGTTTCGGCTCACTTTTATGACCTTGGTTTAAGAAAAGGTGATAGGATTGCTTTACAATTACCGAATACCCTCGATTATGTGATCGCAATTTTTGGTGCAGCCCGCATCGGAGCTGTAGGGGTCACCCTGCAAATCGACCTCGGACGTCAAGCGATTATCCAAAGTCTTGAGAAGTCTCAAGCCAAAGCATGGATTATTGCCGATAGTTTCCGCGGCGAATCACTTTATAAGATGGCTCAAGAAATTCAGCAAGAAGTCCCTGGACTCACGCACCTCATCCTCCAAGGAGATGCCTCCCAAGCACCTGAGAAAACCCTTACCTTCGCTTCACTACGTACACCGACAAGACAATTGGCACAATCAGAGCTGGAAACAAATCGACCTGGTCCTCTAGATGCCTTTCTGATTGTCTTTACCTCGGGAACCACCGGAGAACCGAAAGGCGTTGTGCATCTCCATGCGAATTACCTTTGGGCAGCACGTGCCTATGCCGACAACTTTGAATATCAACCGGGTGAAGGCGTGCTTGACGTTGCACCGATCAGCCACCAGACTGGAATGCTGGCGGGTGTGATGATGACGATTGCGAAATGCGGAAGCATCCTCTTATTGGACCGATTTTCTGCAACTCGGGTGTTAAATTGGATTGAAAGAGACAAGCCCGCTTATATTATCGGCGCACCGCCTCATGTGATTCACGTAGCCAACAACCCAAAACTAACATCTACTGATACTTCCAGCGTTAAACTATTTATCTATGCTGGAGCATCCGTACCTAATGCGGTCTTACAGAACTTACAAACAGAAGGCGGTATTAAAGTTGGTGCTATGTTTGGCTGGTCAGAAGGATTTGTAGCGACAGCGACACGGCCTAATGATTCTTTAGAGGCGATTAGTAGTACGGTCGGGTTTGCTGTGCCTGGTATAGAGGTACGGCTTGTTGACGATGATGGTCACGATGTAGAACAGGGCACTCCGGGAGAAATGTGGTCACGCGGCCCCAATTTCAGTCCTGGATACTTCGAGAATCCAGAAGCCGCTGACCGCCAGTGGGATAAAGACGGTTGGTTCCATTCAGGGGATTTGTTACGTGAAGACGAAAACGGCCGATATAGTTTCGTTGCACGTGCCGATGACATTATTAACCGCGGCGGAACAAAAGTCGATCCCAAGCATGTAGAAGATGCGATTGCTGAACATGACTCAGTAGAAACGATTGCTGTTGTCGGAACACCACATGAAACACTCGGTCAACAAGTCGTGGCCTGCGTTGTACTGAAGGAAGAAGCCGCTTCGTTTGACTTAACTGAACTTAATGATTTTCTAGCCGAAAGTGGTTTAGCTAAATTTCAGTTCCCAGATGATCTAAAATTAATGGATGCCTTGCCCACCACTCACTCCGGAAAAATCAAGAAAAAAGATTTGCGCGAAACCTTACAGTAAACATGCCATTATTCAATGAATGAATCATTAACAAGCCCAAAAAAACAACTCATTTTTTTGGGCTTGATTTTAGCAAAGGAGCTTAGAACTATGAGCATTTTGAATTCCTCAGAACCGGATGGGATTGAGATCACTCATTCAGAGATTGATCCTAGCCTCATTCAAAGAGCCAACGAAATTCGTAACCGTGTTCTGACCTTCCGCCAAGATGAAGCAGCGGAGTGGGGAGAAAAAATTGAACAGACAGGCCGCATTCCCGATGATCTCTGGGAACGCATACGAACGCTCGGTTTACACAAGTTAACACAACCGATGTCATATGGCGGTGAGGGGTTTCCTCTCAGTCTTTATTTCCCTATCTTGGAGGAAGTCGCTCACTGTCATGGCGCTATTCGTATGATCGTTCATGCCTATAACAGTCTTTGGAGAACTGTGGGACAAGGATCTAAAGACCAACAAAACGAATGGCTGTCCAAAATGATTAACAATGGTGAAGTGATTGCTTTCGCATTAACCGAACCTGACAATGGAACAGGGATTGACCTTAAAACCACAGCTGATGAAAAAGATGGACAGTTCATCTTAAACGGACGCAAGCATCTGATTACCTTCGCCGAGGAAGCTTCGGCCTTGACCGTTATCGCTAAAATGTCAGGAGAATCGGGCCGTGATGGTTTAACTGCTTTTCTTATCCCTAACGATCGTGAAGGGCTTTCATTGGAACCGATGCCGGAAATGATGGGCGACAAAGGATGCTCTCATGCTATCGTCACATTTGACAACTGCCGGGTCTCTCAAGATGAAGTACTAGGAGACATTGGCGGAGGCTTCGGACTTGCCGTTCGGGGCTTCTTAGACCAAAGCCGGGCGTGTATTGCCCAAAGTGCTGTGGGATTAGCCCAGGAGGCTTTGAATGCTACCCTTCAAAAAGTTCGTTCTAGAACCACTTTTGGAAAAGCACTCGCGAGTCGCCAAGCTGTGCAAATGCGTCTGGCTGATATGCAGGTGGCGATTCAAAGCACACGGCTGCTTTGCTTGGATGCGGCTCAAAAATTTGATCAGGGTCAAGATATCTCCTTGGAGGCATCTATAGCTAAAGAACAAGCAATCGGTATGGTTAAGCAAGTTACCGACAATGCGCTATCCTTGTTTGGCGGCAGCGGGTATGCTGTCGGCAGCCCCGTCGAACGCCTTTACCGTGATGCCCGCTCACTCTGGTTCGAAGAAGGTACTGAAGAAATGCAGAAAATGACGATCGCTGAATCGCTATTGACCAATGCTCGCCGTCGTGAGCGTAGAAAGAAGCATCATTAATATGAAAGCTATTGAATTTACTCCGGAACAAGGTTTCCAACTAACCGACAAAACTTCTGTGACACCAGAACCTGGAGAAGTGCTTTTAAATGTTGACGCCTGTGGAGTGTGTGGCAGTGACCGACAAATTGTAAACGGGGGTCCGCCTCCAAAGGGAACGACCTTTCCATTAATTATGGGACATGAAATTGCCGGAACTATCGCAGCGGTTGGTGATCAAGTCGAAGGCTGGCAAGTGCACGATTCCGTACTCGTCCATCCCTTTATTCCCTGTGGAACTTGTTCAGCCTGTCAAAATCAGCAGTATAACCTTTGTTTGCGACAAACCTGTATCGGATACCATCGTCAAGGTGGATTTGCTGAACAGATGGTGGTTCCTGCTCAGCAATTAATTCGTGGAAGTCATCAATTATCGGCACTAGCATTAGCCCTATTGCCTGACGCCTTTGCGACACCTTATCACGCCATACGCCTAACAGAAATGACAGCGGATGATACAGTTCTTGTTATTGGTACCGGGGGACTAGGGTTAGCCACCCTTCAGCTGGCTAGTATCTTTGCTCCCAAAAGACTCGGAGCGGTCACCCGCCGATCATCGGGTGTCGAGACAGCCCAAAATTACGGAGCTGAGATGGCGGTCGCACTAAATAAGCAACACAGGGCAACCGCAAGGCAGATTCGGCGTTGGTCTGGCTCGAGTGGCGTTGATGTGATTATCGATACGGTGGGAACGTCCGCTTCCATGACCTTGGCATTGGATGTGATCAAACCCGGAGGTACTATTACACTCGTGGGGCTGTCTGACGAGTCAGTTCCCCTCCCGATCCTCAAAACCGTTCAGCGGGGTATTAAAGTCATCGGTAGTTTTGGATCCTTGCCTGAAGACATCTCAATGTTAAGACAATTGGCAGAAAAAAAGCAGTTTGACCCGTCTTCATTAGTTGCCGGAACGCTGCCTTTGGAGCACATTCATCAGGCTTTTACAACAGATAGACAATCAGGACGCTGGGTCATCGAACCTAATCGTTAACCTGAAGGTTGATTTATCCCGTCAAAATGGGGTTCCTAAAAGTATTTATCATACTTAAGGGAGCCCCCGTTTTTTCCACTTGATTAACGACCTCAAATCATTGCACTTGAACCTAATGCCGCCCCTCCTAAAGACTGTTCTTTCAAAACCTGAATCGACTCGGGTTGCGGGGTAAAGTTCATAAGAACTAAGCCGGCAACAGCGATCACCAAAACCATAATAACAATAGTGGCGAAAATAATCGTTTTTACTTTTCCCCTTCTTTGAAAGGTACTAAATGTATCGAAATCTTCATGCGATTGAGTCAATATTGATGCCTCCCTTCATTTCTTGATAAAACTATGCCACTTAGAATCATACTGAAAGATCAAGCAGCAGGCAATAGCCAAACTCTAAAATGACCCCCTATGATCATTCCCTATTTGCAAGTCTCTCCATTTGTTCGCAGGAACAACTACAGGCGATCCCTATGACAATTTAGCGGAACTCAGCGCCGAAAACAATAATGCCTCCATTTTCGACCAAAGATAATCATGGAAAGACCCAATCACTCGAAAAAGATTAGATTAACATAAAAGAGGTACCTCTTATGGTACCCCTTTTTCTTTATTCATCTAACTCATCACGAGTCCACCGTCAATAGAAAGACATTGACCGGTGATGAAATCAGCCCAGTCCGAAGCGAAAAATAGCACGCCCCCTGTGATATCCTTTGGTGTCGCCAGTCTGCCCAAGGGTGTCATATTAGAGATCGCTTCCCGGGTGTCTTCCTTCGTCTCCCGGCTGGCGTCCGTCGGGTAAGTTAGGCCCGGCGCCACACAATTGACCGTGATCCCAAAACGACCCAGGTCAGCAGCGAGATTCCGACTATAGCCTAGAAGGCCTGCCTTAGCGGTCGTGTAATCATGGTAAGGCACGAGAGGACGATCAATAAGATTAGTTACCATATTAATGATCCGTCCGCCATTTTGTTGTTTCATGTAAGGAATTACAGCTTGGCACACGTTAAAGGTACTGCCTAAGCTGCCGTCAAGCTGTTCCTGATAATCCGACCACTCCATTTCCCAAGCCGTTTTCCGCGTCTTTGGATTAAATATATAGTTGGGAAGCGCGTTATTGACCACAACATCAAGGCCACCAAAAGACTCGACGATATCGGCAACCATTTGTTGAACGGCTGATGCGTCCGTCACATCCGCTTGCATGAGAGCGGCATCCCCGCCGCTGTTGTAAATGTCAGTCACGACCTGATGAGCGGCGGATTCACTTTTTAAATAATTGACAACAACAAAGGCCCCTTCCTCGCCAAAAGCTTTAGCAATCGCCGCTCCTATCCCGCGGCTGGCTCCAGTGACAAGAATGACTTTCCCTTTAAAATCCACTGTGGATCACCCCTTTTATTCAGCGTCTAGATCATAATCTTCCGCTTGGTGTTCTGCACTATATTCAATATCGACCCAGCGAACCAAATCAAGTAAATTCATACCGCCATCATGATGCCACCCAGGCGTGGTTCGAGACATGTTACCAACAGCGGTAACTCGTGTGACCCCCACCTGTCCTAACTGCTCAGCTAAGGGGAATAGCCGTTGAGGTGCGACGGCGACACCAACAGACTGTAAATAAGACTTAAAAGGTTGAATATAAGACATGGCTTCAGATAAGTGCTGACAACCAAATACATGGATCGTACGATTGAGCGGTGAAGCAGCAAATCCGGGCTCGTGATGAACAATCACCGTCCAATGGGTGTTATCAGAACTGGTATACACATCGCTTTCTGTAAACTCAAACCGACTGCGTTCACTACGGATCGCTATAGCCTCAGCGTGCGAAATCGTTCCCCTTGGCCGTTTATCGTCATATCGCTGTAGCGCCGTTGCCAACATTTGTGCAAAAGCCTGCGGTGCCACCGAACCGCCGGCTTCAACAAATACCGCATGAGGTGATAGACACCCCTGTTGATCATAGATGGAAACATCCTCAGCAAGACGTTGGACCGTGTCATCAAAGCGATCCGGGGTGAGCGCCTCTTGCCCAATCATCGCAAAACTGATTTTATGCCCATACCCAATAAACCGTTGGGTTGCCGGTACCCGTTTTTTTATGGCTTCAAGTGATTCATTCGATCCGTAGGCAACAATAGCTTCTGCTTCCGCAATCGCCGCATCTTCAAGCTCGGCTGTCCCACCTTTCCACGGCAAAATCGCTAGACAAGATCCTAATTCTGGGCTGACCTCTTCTATAGACCGAGCAAAAAGAACCGGCATCAATGGTTCAGCCGATGACGTTTTTCCAATGATACCCGATTTTAATAACAGCCCCATGACTAGACTCCATATCGGCAAACCAGGGATATTGCCTGAGAATACGTTAAAGACGACATCGGGCCCATATGCCTTAGTGAATCCGCCTGATTTGCTCGGTCGAAACCCATCCAGCACTGAAGGATTATCGAATTCATTATGCAAAAAACGGGCTAACGCCTTCTTCCGGAATGTTCGCATGAAACGTTTTAATTCAAGACGGATGATTTCCTTATCATATCCAGTGATCTCCGGGAGCCACCGTTCGGCGAGGCGCCGCCAATGGTACTCTGGGTCAAGCCACTTTTGCACCGCCTGATCCACGACATCGACGATCTCCATCACGTCAACATTCGTAAGCAACCATTCGCGATGATGTTTAACAATCCGAGCAATGTCCGTTATGTCTCCGGCTGATAACTTCGGCAATCGCAGCGTCAAGGTACGATCCTCAGATGAAAATACGCGTTCTGTAAATGAATCGAGATCAATGTTTTCCGGGATATAGAAAGCATCTAAATGATCATGTCGACCGCTCATGATTGATGAGCCTCCATTAATGCATCCACAGTTAAAGAACAACCACGCGCTTCAGACCCTTTCGCCCGTCCGAGTAAAACAAGACCTTCTTCAGTTTGATAGCCAAGATCTTCGGTTAATACGGCGAGACAGCTGTTCCAATTGGCTAAATCATAATGAGCCAAGACACCCACTTCTCCCATCTCTACTGGTTCCAACGTGTCTGGATGTAATACTTGTGTTCGTACCCAAGCGGGACTGACTTTCTCCCGAGGCGGACCTTGTTCGTTGACAAAACATTGATCGTACAACTGTGAACTGATCTCTGTCATCCCGTACATATTGATGCAATCAGCCTGACTTACGCCAAATGTATCTTGAAAAGATGCATATAATGTTTCCTGATCAACCTCACGTGATTGACCTTTAAAACCCCCGGTATCAAATAGACGGCTCCCATCTGGGAGTTCAAAATTGATGTTTTTTTCAGCACAATAATCAAGGACATGAACATAAGCAAATGATGCGCCCATTAACAGCACAGGCTTTTGTCTGTCTTCACTTACTCTAAGTGCCTCAGTTAGTCCCGACATATCAAGGGCTTCCCCTTGAAAGAAACATTGGCTATGCTCATCACCGAATGTCTTGACGACCATCGTTAGATACCTTGCTAATGAAGAATGGGGATTCACATCAGCACCCGGAGAAAGGGTATAGATCGTCATCCGGTCGCGATCAGGCAATACAAACTGTTTAAACCCTGTCGTCATCGAAGCATCCCAAACATCCAAAGTCGGATGATGATTTTTTCCGCGTTGATTCTTATTCGTCGTTCCACTTGTCATAAATATAGCCTCAGCTTCCGTTGGCGGCTCACAAGACAACGCCAATGCTTTAAAGGCTTGGAGCGGTATCGCTGGAATATCACGCCAATCCTTGACAGTTAATGGCGTCTTTCTTCGTTTCTGACAATACTTTTTATACGGAGCATTATGCTTGAACTGATAAGCGAATAATGACAAGGCCATGTCGTTAAAAGTTGTGTCATCATCCTTTGATGATTTAATAAAATCATAGATTGTCGATGTAACCTCTATAGATTCCGTCTGCATCAAACGTGTCCTTCCTTTCTGAGGGATTTTAACCCATTTGGAATGTTGACCAGTACCAGTTGCAGCAACATCGCTGTTAGAGCCCCAACAAGAATGGTATTGCCGAGCAAGCGCCCGGCCCAGTTATCTACTGAGCTAAAATCATCCGGAAGCGCAATCGCCAGTAGAATAGATAGGCCCGCGATCACAAAATTGGCCTCTGTTTTTGCCATACGATTCAATATATTGATACCTGTGAAAATAAGCGATGCAGCAGCCGGCAAGAACATACCACCAACGACGGCATCTGGCGTTATGGCCAAAACAGCCCCTGCCTTCGGAACAAATCCCAGTATAAGAAAAATGATCCCGGCAACTTTGACGGCATGCCGCGAACCGACACCTGTTAATCGCATTAAACCGACGTTTTGTCCATATCCTGTTGTCGGAAATCCACCAAATAACGTTGACAGCATTGACCCGGCCGATTCGCCTGCAAACCCGCTGCGGAGTCGTTGCTGATCGAGCTTAACCCCAACCATGTCTGCTGCCGCTTGATAAACACCCATTGCTTCAATAACCGCAACTATGTAAGCAATAAAGAAGGTCATAAATGTTAACAAATCAAAATGCAAGGCACCATACGGCATGAAATGCGGCCATCCAAACCACCCTCTCGTCGCAATGTCCGAAAACGACAGTGCTCCAAGGACAAAACCTATAATATCACCGATGACCAAGGCAATGAGAAATGAAAACGAACGCCACATGCCTGTTCCAAAAACCGACAAGATGATGACCAGCAAGGCGGTTGTGATTGACATCGCAAGCACGTCACCATTTAAAAAGTTCTTGGTTCCTGGTGCCCCTCCTAAAAATAAATTCAAGGTGAATTCGGAAAGGCCGATGCCGACAATAAAAATGACAGTCCCTGAAATCACCGGTGTAAAAAACGCCTTCATTTTTGCGAGAATACCCGTCACAGCAAGTAGAAAAACAATCGCAGCACTGACGATGACGCCGCCTCCCGCTGCAGGTAAGGTATGCGTTTTTCCAGACGAAATCATGAGCGCATCAAAGGCTGCCGACGGACCCTGGACGACCGGAAGCCGGACCCATCTTGTTGCTTGAACAAGCGTCACTAACCCCGCCGCGATAAAAATCGCGTTAATCATATTTGCTGACAGCGCAAACGGTAACCCAATCATAGCGGCAACAAAAACCGGATCAAGCCAAACGTTAGACACAAACACATGCTGCAGGCCATAAAGCAACCCTTTTACCGGTGGAAACTGCTCCTCCAAGCCGATTGTTACATGACTTTCACTCTTGGACGTCCTATGGTCCTCTATTTGTCTGTCTTCCATCATCCATCTCCTCCCAAATAAAAAAAGCCACCCAGCAAAGTGGGTGGCTTAAGGGACAAAGTTTTAATACAATGACCATCATTCGTAATACCACGCCACTTCCCCACGCTAGTATTACCTAGTTCAGGTCCAAAGGGTCGAATAAAATCTCTCAGCTTTTGACAGCTCCCCTAGTGGTGACTTTTTCAGTTTTTATAATATTAGCACCTGATGGCTAACATCGTCAATGAATAGATGGGTCCTGCGTTTGAACCCGTTTGACCAACACGGCGGTTCCGATACCGCCGCCAATGCCCATTGTCGCCACACCATATTGCTGATCTTCCATGATTAATTCATGAACGAGGCGCGTCATAATCACCCCACCGCTCGCGCCATACGGATGCCCTAATGCAATCGCACCGCCGCCTCTATTCACCTTATATTCGGGTATATGTAATAACCTAAGGGAGGCCAATACTTGTGACGCAAAAGCTTCATTCAACTCAAATCTATCAATAGCTTCAATGGTCAGTTGATGTCTATTAAGCAATTCGGTGACTGCTGGAACGGGTCCCATTCCCGGTAAGTTAGGATCCACACCAATAGAAACAGCATCCACGACTTCGGCCATAGGCTGTAAGCCAAACGCCTTGGCCTTTGCTTCTGACATCATTAAGACCGCACTTGCCCCATCATTCATTGGACAAGCATTCCCCGCAGTGACCGTCCCCTGTTGTCCATTGTCCGCAAAAAGGGGTGGGAGTCGACGAAATAAGCGATATAATGATCCGCTCCGCGGACATTCATCGACCATTAAATCATTATGGTCATGCGTACTAACGGCTATCATCTCGTTATTAAAACGACCCGTTTTGATAGAATGAGTGGCTTTCTCGTGACTATTCATAGCGTAAGCATCCTGGTCTTCTCGTGTGATGTTATAATGTTGAGCGACATTTTCCGCCGCTTGTCCCATATCAGGATCCCCGATTTGAGCAGGCGCAAATGGCGCCCGTACATAAAATTGCGGTGGTTGGACTTGATGAATCGATTGTGGCCGAGCCATTTTCCATGGTGCTTGACTAACACTTTCCACACCACCAGCCACATACAAATCACCCGCCCCTGCTTGAATACAGCGCATGGCATAGACGATTGCTTCCAGACCCGAACCACATTGACGATCAATGGTTACACCTGGAACCTTATAGGGAAAACCCGCTGTTAATGAAGCTAACCTCGCCATATTCCCGCCAGGTCCAACGACATTGCCTAATATAACATCATCAATGGCTTCAGGAACCACCTTCGCCTTGTTGATTAAAGCTTTCAGTACTTTGGCTGCTAATGTTTCTGGAGCAATCGATTTAAGCCTTCCATTTGCTCGACCAATCGGGGTTCTTAATGCTTGGACAATGACCGGACGATTCATATTTTAAAACCATCCCTCTCTTCTAACATGTCTATTAATTGACGCCGGGCTAATTTGCCGCTATTCGTCAAAGGTAAGGTTGGTATGACTTCAATCCTTCTTGGAACCTCATGTATTGGCAAATGATCTCGGCAATATTGTCGTAAGTGCTTCATGTTAATCGAATCGGCCAATGCTTGTTCAATCACAAGGATAGGAATCCTTCCCCAAAGATGGTGTGATAAACCGACCACCGCCAAATTATCAATACCTGGATAACGCCGAATGACCGTCTCAACGGACTCCGGGTAGACATTCCATCCACCCGTGATAAACATATTTCTTTCTCTGCCGACAATGTATAAATAACCATCTTCCATATAGCCTAAATCACCGGTTGTAAAATAGTTGCCGAGAAAATGATCCCGATTTTTCTCTGGGCTATCAAGATACCCTGAAAACATCATATCGCTTTTCACATAAACCCGGCCGACTTCTCCATCAAGACAACGCTGATGTTGCTGATTGCTAATGAATAAAGAGACACCTGAAAATGGGACACCCACAGAATCAGGGGCCTTATGAGCATGCTCTGGTGAACGGTAAGCAACAAAACTCAATTCGGATGCGCCATAAAATTCATATAGACGAGTCGACGGTAACCACGCTCTAAATTGCTCTCGATCAGCCGGCTTTAATTGATCCCCGGAGACAATCACCGATTTAAGGGAGTCGGGAGCCGATGTTACGGGTTCAAATTGAACACCCGATAACAACATGGTCAGCATGGTTGGCACAACGTACAGATCCGTCAATTGATCTTCTTGACACCAATGTAACCATCCACTGGGAGACAATCCTTGTCTGATATAAGCCGTCCCACCCACTGTTACGGTCTGAATTAACGCAAAAAAGTTTAAAGAATGCTCTAAGGGACCCGGAATACCAACCCGATCCAATCGGGATAAGCGGAAAACAGACTGACCTCTTATTAAACTATTCACCCATGATTCATGATCTCTGATAAATGGCTTCGGAAGTCCAGTCGTCCCACTGGTAAAACTTAAATAGAACGGACTTTGAGGGGATACATCTGAAATACCGTCACCTTCGTTATACTTAGTCATTAACAGTTCGTCCCTATATACAATACGCTTAACTTCATCCTCCATCCACGGTTGATAGAAGGCCTGGTCAATAATAAGGAGATCTAATTGGATTTTCTTTAAAATACCTAGCAACTGGTCATTCGTCCATTTACGATCCAATGGGGCGATGACTTTCCCTGATAGAATTGTCCCCAGTGACATTTCAATCATCGTTTCATGATCCCGTGTTAGCACCCCAACGCGTCCAACACCTATCTGAAACGACTCTAACATCTTTTTAATATGTAACAAGCGATGGTAGAGAGATTGATAGCTGTATGTCGTCCGCTCTGTCACGATAGCTTTATGATCCGGTTGCTGATATGCATGGTTACGCAACGGTTCTAGAACATTCATGGTATCACCTCATCCAGCTTGTTTGCGCTCTTTAATATCATAATTGATAGAAGATGTTATCCGGTATAACCTCATGGCAAGCCATGATGATAGCATCACTTTTACAAGATCACCTGGAAGAAAAGCTAGATTACTCAACATAAAAGGAATGGCTTCTGTCTGGGTCATAACGACCGCATACGAAATCCCACAAATATAGATCACGAATATGCCGCCGACCACATTGGCCATTATCATTTTCCAAATTTTCTTAGCCCCACATATATGACTGAGGCCTCCAATGACAAAAGCAGCGATGGGATAACTTAACACATAGCCGCCACTGTAGCCTAGCAAAACACCCATGCCACCGCGGAATCCAGACAAAATGGGGACACCGATCGCAACTAAAATGACAAATAGAAACAAACTCATAAAACCTTTTCGAGCGCCTAACACATTTCCTGCCAGCATTACGCCAAGGGTCTGCAAAGTGATCGGAACAGGAATAAATGGGAGGGGGATCCCTGGTATCACTCCTAAAGCTGCCATAAATGCTGTGAATAAAGCCGTGTAAATGATCGCCCTTAATCGCACATCGATCTTCCTTTCTTATGTTAAAATGTTTAATTGTTAACCATTCTATAATACAAGTTAACATTTTGACAAGAGAGTCAGTTGGGGTGAATTTGAATGTTTCCAATTCTCTAGAAAGAAAAAAACTGACCCCCAATCATAGGGTCAGTAAGGTCTGGATAACGAGTATGCTTCTCATGGTCCGAATCAAATCTAATATCATAAAAAAAAGCACCCAATTGGGTGCTTTTTTGCTAAGTCAATTTATTGCTTTTCAACGTTAGCTGCTTGTGGTCCACGGTTGCCTTCAACGATTTCAAAAGAAACCTTTTGGTTTTCTTCTAATGTTTTGAAGCCTTCTTCTTGAATAGCTGAGAAGTGTACGAAAACATCATCTTGACCTTCAACCTCGATGAAACCGAAACCTTTGTCTGCGTTAAACCATTTTACTGTACCTTGTACCATAATTTCCTCCTGCGTGGCTTCCAACCACATTGTATTACCAATTCTTGCTCAAATAATCATTTTTCAAGACGAAACACTTCAGAAGCTATTCATTCTTTCCATCATACCGAACAAAATTAGTTAACTACAGTATAGCAGGGAGCCAAAATAATTGTCAATGGTTTTTATTATTTTATCAGCGAGATATGCCGATAAAAATAATACCGATCACCAACACGATACTGTAAACCATCGTCATGCGGGATTGTTGTTGTTCTTTTAATATAAATATGCCGAACATCATGCCAATCCATGCCGCCATCTGATTGTTTCTGCAATCAGTTCCAAGTCGCATGAATGATTGATGACGCAATGACGAGCAGTAATGCAAGCAGCTGCATAAGCGTGCCTTATTGATCAGCAGGATAAACCAGACCGATTTGCTGCCGAGCACGCTCCAGAACACGAGCAGTCATCTTGGAATGGTCATATGAGTTGATAGTTGATTCCCGTTTACCCATTTTGATGAGATCAATAAACGCCTTCATTTCATAATACATCGACGGCTGATCGTCCGGTTGTTTAATAGATTCTTGAGTGCCATCATGATACTGTATGGTCACGTCTCCAGGCTCAGATATTTTATCAATGATGATACTGCCGTTTTCACCTTGAATTTCTGCCGGCAAATGGGACGTTGTGATTTTGGAATGCATGACGACTGCATCCATGTCATCATAATGAGCAAGCACACTCCCCTCACCATCAACGCCGGATTCAAGGGTCACACCTGTCGCCTGAACATGATTGGGCTCTCCAAATAACACGACCATAGGGTAGAGACAATAGACACCTAGATCCATTAATGAGCCATTGGACAGTTCGGGTTTAAAGGCATTCAAGACCTCACCTTGCTTATAAGCGTCATAACGGGATGAATACTTACAAAAACTTGCGAAATAACGGCGCACGGTTCCAATCTTATGTAAATGGTCCCTAATACTTTGGAAGTTAGGGAGAAGCGTCGTCTTCATGGCTTCCATGAGCAATACGTCATGACGCTTGGCCGCACTGATCATCGCTTCCACCTCTGCTGTGTTGGACGCCAGCGGTTTTTCACACAGAACATGTTTGCCATGATTCATAAACAGAATGGACTGCTCAGCATGATAAGCATTCGGGCTGGCAATATAGACAGCATCAATCGCTTCACTATTCGCCATATCATGAAGATCAGTAAAGGTGTCTCGGACACCATATTTTTCGGCAAACGCCGCCGCTTTCTCTCCACTTCTTGAATAAACAGCCGTCAACTGAAAGTCCTCAATCTCACTCGCTGCATTAATCAATCTTTCTGTAATCCAGTTCGTTCCTATAACACCAAATCGTATCATGATCCATTCACCTGACCTTTATTGTCAATTTTCAGTGCTGGTCACCCTATAAATCAACGCATCACCGACATGTAAACGAACGGTTTTGTCATAAAACAGACCTGCTTTTTTGGCCACAAATATGGAAGCTGGGTGATTGGGATTGATGATGGAAATGAGTTGATTCAGTTTTAAGTCATTTAATCCGTAATCCCGAAACCCTACGGCTGCTTCCTTCGCTAACCCTTGACCCCAATATTCAGGGACTAACCAATAGCCGATTTCCACTTCTTCCTGTCCATCGATCGTCTGCCTGATTAATCCAGCGTGCCCAATTAACCGGTTGTCCGGTTGATAGACCATCGCATATAGTCCCAGCCCCTGTTCATATTCAGGTAAGATTCTATTTCTCATATGTTCTTCTGCTTCTTCATACGATTTAGGCTTCCCCATACCAATATAACGGATCACGTCCTGATTCGCCCATAATGATGCGTAGAAATCGAGATCGTCCATCGTATAAGGTCTGAATAGCAGCCTGTCTGTTTCAATCATGACCTTTACCCCTTTTTTTCTATTAATCTTTCTCGCCTTTTTCTTCATCAGATATTGTAACATCGATTTCTTTTACCTTCATTTTCAGGACAGGCGTTTCCATCTCGTTCGACTCAACAAAATGGATCGTCACGTGCATCCCAGACTTCAAAAAAATAGCCAATGGTTGTTTCTTGCTGGTGATACTATAAATGTGTTCTTTACCTTGAAGCATAAACTTGACGGTTGATTTTCCTTCGGTTTCTGATTTGTAAACATGCGATATAACGCCTTTTTCTTCACTTAAAATGCTTGTATCTGTCGGTACTGCTTGGTCTCCATCTGCACTTTGAACAATTGATGTTTTATAATGATTGAAGGCAGCTTGTTTATTTTCCGCAAAGCCTGTAATTTGCTCATTATTAGCGTTAACCAATACGACTTGCCGGTACACATCATTGGCATCCATGAGCGGGACAACCCAAGTGAACTTTCCATAAAGGTAAAACAGACTTGGGGCACCTCCGTCATATTTTTTCTCCCTGAAGGCCTTTTCTGCAACATCGATAGCTGACTTTCCGCTAATCCCCCCATTAGCCCCGTTGTAATAAGTGATGTTGCCTGTTCGTCCATTCATCATTGCGTAACCAACCATGGATCCGGAACTATTGTCAGGTCGAGTAAAATCAGTAAACCAGTTAAATCGCTTACCTTCATCGAAGACGCCTGTCACAGCATCGTAACCTTCCCAATCTGTTAATTGTTTAACATCTTTTTTGCCGAACCAAGCGTTTAATAAACCATGCCGATATTTCCCGTACCATTCGCTTCTTTCTTCAGCGACATCCTCCGGAACAACTTGCTCGACGAACTTAGGTGTTGCTTGTTTATCGTATTTTTTCATGTCACCTGTTTTCGGATCAACCATGACAACACCATCGACGACACGAATGTTGCGATAATTTGTATAGTGGCCATAACTTACAGCATAATAAGGCTTTCCATTCTTATCAGGTTCCAGTGATGCATCCATAATAATCATCCCTGGGTATCGATCCCTAACAAGGCGATTGAGGTTGTCACCAAAATAAGCATAAGGGGTGTATTTCATATCATACTTAACCATTTGAGCATCGGACCACTGATCTTGAGCACTCATCATAATATAACCCGGCGCTTGTTTTGCTTTCCACCATTTAAAGAAACCATCATATTCAATGGAAGACACCCATGTAAGATCACCATTAATATTTTGGATATGCGTCTCACCCAATGTATAATAAGATGCATTATCTAGTTTACCGATAAGTTTTTCTGATTTATAGCGAGCGTATTCCTTTGGGACTACCGGGATATGTTTTTCATTCATATCTTTAGCCGGTTGTTCAACTACTTCAACTTTCTTTGAAGCAATATCATATTTATCATCGGCTAACGTAAAAGGATAGAGAAACAACATAACGAACCAAGCAATAATGAATAAAGATCCGATCGCCGAACCACTTTTGCCCCCTGATTGACGACTTAACGCATCCACGACTAATAGTATTCCAACGATTAAACCATAATAGAGAAATATCGCTGAGAATGATACATCGACTAACCCAAAATAAAAATAAAACACGGTGACTAGAGCGCCCACAATGAGCCGTAAAGCTTGTTCAAAGTAAAATTTTTTTCCGCTTTCCTTACGCCACCGACTTGGAATGAGTGATACAAATAAGAAGCTTAAAAGATAAACAGTAAAAGTCATCAGTCCAACCCTTTCTATGATGTTTCTGTAACACCTATGATCATATTACGATTTACATAGGTTAAGGTTCCCAAGTAAAGTTTGTCTTCATTGACAAAAAACCGTCCAGACGGTACAATAAATTTAGATCAAAAAAGAAAGGAAACCATTTATGACCAAAATCAATACCCGATTAAAAATTTTAGACGCGGCATCCCAAATTGTTCACTCAGATGGCATATTTGATATGACCCTTGATGCGGTTGCTGAACAAGCGGATATGAGTAAAGGTGGATTGCTATATCACTTCCCCTCTAAAGAAGCTTTGATTAAGGGAATGGTTCAGCATTTAAGTCAAAACTATATTGATAATATTAAAACGGATGCCGATCACGATCAGTCAGATCAAGGTAAATGGACGAGAGCCTTCATCAAAGAAACCTATCGGCAAAGTGCCTCGAATCAAGAGATGAATGCGGGCTTGCTTGCGGCTCTCGCTATTAATCCTGATTTACTCGAACCCATGCGGGAGGCTTATAAGGAATGGCAGAACAACATTGAAAATGACGGCCTCGACACCGTTAACGCGACAATTTTGCGACTGGCTGGTGACGGTCTATGGTTTTCTGAATTATTTGGTCTAGCCCCATTAAATGATGATTTGCGTAACCGTGTCTTAGAAGCGTTAATGAATTTTACCAAGGAGGGATAGGATTATGAAAGGTATGGTGTTTCTCCTTATTGCTGTTATTTGCGAGGTGGTTGGGACAACGGCTTTGAAGTCTAGCTCTGGATTTAGTCGATTAGGTCCTTCTACGATTGTTGTTCTCAGTTATACCCTCTCTTTTTATCTGTTAGGGTTGTCTCTTAAAACGGTTCCTTTAGGTATTGGCTATGCTTTATGGTCAGGGATCGGAACAGCCTTAACAATCATAATCGGCATTGTTGTCTGGAAGGAAGCCTTCTCTCCGGCACATGTCTTTGGTATTCTATTGATTCTTTTTGGTGTTGTGATCCTGAATTTGAATCAATCAGCAGCCGCATGATAGCTTAAGAAGGCTGAAATTTTAAGTTATGGCATAATCATCGTGATAAGGGATCATAACATTTGAATTAGGGAACATTTTATGAAAGTTAAGGAACACAAGTGACAAGAAGGAGGCATAGCTTGAAAATTAGAAAACAAAAACGGTGTCAGGATGCATAAAGAAGGTGTCTCAAAAGTATGATGAATACTTCAGAGACACCCTTTTTTATATATATTTCCATTTGTTACATTGTCTGCTTCCCTTTTTCCTTTTCTTCCTTAACGATTTGCCGTCGTAGGATTTTTCCTACACTGGTCTTCGGTAATACATCTCGACATTCTATTGATTTCGGTGCTTTATAGGCAGCTAAGTATTTTCGGCAATAGGCCAGCATATCTTTTTCAACGAATGATGATCCGTCCTTCAAAACAACGACGGCTTTGACAGTTTCACCTCTGTACTTATCCGGAATCCCAACAACAACCGCTTCTTGAACATCCGGATGTTGATACAGCACCTCTTCCACCTCACGCGGATAAATATTGTAGCCTCCAGCTATAATTAAATCCTTTTTCCGATCCACAATAGACACATACCCTTCTTCATCCATCGTGGCAATATCCCCCGTATATAACCAACCCTTCTTAAGTGTATTTTTCGTTTCTTCAGGATTTCGCCAATAGCCTTTCATCACCTGCGGTCCGCGAATGATCAATTCACCGGGCTCACCTGGAGGCATTTCTTTTATCCCGTCAGAATAATCGACAATCTTATAATCAGTTGAAGGTAATCCAATACCGACAGAACCGGGTTTACGCTTAGCAAATCTCGGATTACAGTGCGTTGTCGGTGCGGCTTCGGATAATCCATACCCCTCAAAAATTTCAGCCCCGGATCTGTTCTCAAATGTCTTCATTAACTCAACAGGCATCGGAGCACTGCCGCTATTACAAAACCGAATGCTGCCAATACCATAGGCCTCCGCGTCGGGATGGTTGGCGATCGCTACATACATGGTGGGAACACCTGGAAAAGTCGTCGGTTGTTCATTTTTAATCGTTTCCAGAACTTCCCCCAGATCAAAGCGTGGCAATAAAATGTTTGTCGCAGCAGTGTATACGGCCATGTTCATCCCCGACGTCATCCCGAATACATGGAAGAGCGGAATCACTGTCAAAAACCTGTCATGACCAATACTAATCGTATCTTTAAAAAACTCATATGTTTGTACAACATTAGCCACAAGATTACGATGCGTCAACATAACACCTTTTGAACGACCGGTGGTTCCTCCCGTATACTGCAGACTCGCAAGATCTTCAGCTGGGTGGATCGTTACCTCACTGAATCGTTCCTTATCACTCGCCAAAAAATCATCGAAGGTCACTTCAGGACAGTCATTATCCCCATGTTTCTGTAGTGATACAACCACAACAATGTCTACTTGTGTGCGCGGTTGAATTTTTTTGACAAGCGGATATAATTGATCCCAAACAACGATCATCTTCGCCTCAGAATCTTTTAATATATATTCCAACTCACGTTCCACGAGCATAGGATTCACCTGCGTAACAATCCCGCCCATCCTTAATATACCGTAGTAAGCCATTACAAACTGCGGCGAATTTGGCAGCATCATCGCGACCCGGTCCCCTTTTTGAATCCCGTTCTGCTGCAAACCAGTCGCAAAGCGATCCATTGAACGTTCGAGTTGTTGATAGGATATGTCTTGCTGGTAAAACGAAATCGCCGTCTGATGCGGCCAGTCCCGCGCCGTTTTTTGCAAGATTTCCGGGATAGATTGCTTTGGAATGTCAATTTCCTTGGCAATATGATCCGGATAATGAACAAGCCAGGGCTTGTTAGGCATTGATATCAACCTCCTTAAATAAAGTCACCGATTTTGACATGACCTTTTAATAGGTTTCTCGCAATAATCATTCGCTGAATTTCATCAGTCCCATCATAGATCCTCCATAACCTTGCCTCACGATACCAACGCTCAATCGGCAATTCTTTCGTATAACCCATACCCCCGTGAATTTGCAGCACGCGGTCAATCACGCGATTCCCCATATTGGCGCCGAACAGTTTGGCCATTGAGGCCAGCTGCCGGTTATCCTCACCTTGATCAAGTGTCCAAGCTGCGTTAAATACTAGACCTTTTGTCGCTTCAATCTCAACGGCCGAGTCAGCGATCTGCCATTGAATCGCCTGTCTGTCAGCAATAGGCTTACCAAATGTCATACGCTGCTTTGAATAATCAATCGCATCTTGAAGGAGGCGCTCAGCGGCCCCAATAGCTCTAGCAGCGACGACCCAGCGGTTAAAACCAATCCACTCAAGTCCCAGTTTGTAACCTCCGTGCAGCTCACCCAGAATATTTTCTTCAGGCACACGAACATTGTTAAAAATGAGAGAAGCCGGACCCCATTCTCCCATTGTATGAATATATTCCGATTCCCAGCCCATGTCTCGATCCACAAGAAAACAAGTGACCCCGCCGTGCCCATTCTTTTCCTTGTCCGTGACCGCAAACACCATGACAAAATCGGCTTCATGACCATTTGTAATGAACGTTTTCTCTCCATTAAGCACCCATTCATGTCCATCCTTGACCGCTGACATTTGGATTCGGCGTGTATCCGACCCTGCTTCTGGTTCCGTAATGGCAAAGCAAGATTTCTTTTCTCCTCTAATTGTCGGGAATAAATATTGCTCCTTTTGGGCTTCGTTACCGTAATAAAGAATATTATCGGCAAAACCGCCAAATTGGAATGGGACGAACGTTCTTGATGTTTCCATCATGACAATGGCCAGCATCATTTGTCCTAAGTCTGCACCGCCATATTCTTCTGGTGTGTTAATGCCCCAAAATCCGAAATCCTTTGCTTTGTCCTGCAATTCCTGAGCTTTCTCTGGTGAAATCCCTGGTCTGCCTTCCCTTTCATTTCGCAATACTTCCGGTTCAAGTGGCATCAGCTCATTTTCCACAAATTTCCTTATTGTTTTTTGAACCATTTTTTGTTCATCATTTAATCGCAAATGCATAGTTTCTCCTCCATTATATTGAAATGATCGGGACTGCGGTGGCCCGCAACCCCAGAAATGTATTATTCGGCGTCTAAGCGTTTGACTTCACCATCTTTGATTTCGGCAATCGTGAGCTCAGATTGCCAGCCACCGTTATCACTCAATCCATTTAATACCGCAACTTGTGCAGCTTCAGGTATTTGTTTCATGCCTTCTTCTACATGGGCACGAATCTTCTCAGCATCCGAAACGGTTCCTGCGAGTTTCATAGCCTCTGAGAATGCATAAACGGCCATATAATTCCAAGCAGCCTCCCATCCCGGAACCTCGCCATATTCTGCTTTATAGTTTTTGATAAATGCTGCAGTTGACGGTCCTTCATAGTCTTCCAGCGGCATCACACCAACGGAACCATTCAACATGTCATAACCACCTAATACATTGGCAATTTCATTAAATTTGGCTTGATCCATAATCGCAAAGCCACCTTCAAAGCCGAGTTGCCTTGCTTCCTTAATGACTAGAGCTGTCGGTTCGGAAGGTCCGCCGACAAACAAGACATCCGGATTTTTCGACAGCGTCTTACTGACCCCTGCATTAAAGCTCGTATCATTGTTGTAATCAAGTTCATTCACCGCAACAACTTCGCCCCCATGTTCTTGCCAGCCTTTTTTAAATAATTCCGTCCATGCTTTGCCATATGCTGAATTGGTCGGCAGCATACCCAGCTTCTTGCCGAATTGCTCCATTCCGAAGTTAGCAAAAGGATCGATGTAGCCGTCATAAGATGGCGGGAGACGAACCGTTAAAGGATTGCCACTCGCCGTGACTTGGGGTTCACTTGTATAGGCAGCCACAATGAATTGGCTTGATTCATTAAATTCTTGTAAGGCAAGAACCCCGCCGCTGTGAGAAGTAAAGACAATAGGGGCTTTGGATTGCTGTACAAATTTCTGGCCATTCTTGGCCGTTTCACTGGGTTGGTACTTATCATCAAGCGCTTTCAAATTATAGCTATAGGTCTTGTCATCAACCTCAAAGCCGCCATGATCGTTAATTTCTTTAACGGCCAGTTCAATACCATTTAAAGCGTTTTGACCATAGTCAGCCGCACCCCCACTTAATGGTCCACTATAACCAATATTGACAACATTTTTGCCACCATCTCCTCCTGATGACTGTTGAGCTCCACTCGGAGGTTGACAAGCCGACAATGCAAAGACGAGAACCAAAGACATCATTAAAACCCTATTTTTCCTCAATGTTCTTTCCCCCTAAGAATGGCATCATCATATTCTAGGCACCGATATACGCCTTCCTAATGGCGTCATTTTCTAACAATTCCTGTCTGCTTCCTTGTGTAACAATTGAACCGCCTTCAATCACGTATCCCCTGTTAGCAATTTGCAGGGCAGCATTAGCATTTTGTTCAGCCAATAGGATCATGGTCCCCTTCTGATTAATCATTTTAATCGTCTCGAACATCTGCTGAACAACAAGCGGTGCAAGGCCTAGCGACGGTTCGTCAAGCATCAGCAATTTAGGGCGGGCCATCAGTGCACGTCCGATGGCTAACATTTGCTGCTGCCCCCCACTCAATGAACCGGCGGAGAGATTCTTTTTATCTTGCAAAACTGGAAATAGTTGAAACACCTCCTCAATAGACGCTTGTATTGCTTGTTGCTTTTTTCTAAGCACATAGCCACCCATGATTAAATTTTTCATGACAGACATATGCGGGAATAACTTCCGTCCTTCAGGACATTGAACCAGCCCAGTACGAACAATCTTATCGGGCTTCCATCCACTAATTTGTCTATCGGCAAACCAAATGTCTCCGGCTGTCGTTTTCTCTAAACCACTGATCGTTCGAAATATCGTGCTTTTACCAGCTCCATTGGCTCCTAGTAAAACAACCAACTCACCATCATGGACATCTAGATTAATACCGTTCAATGCTTGAAAATCGCCGTATGTCATACAAACTTCATTCATGTGCAGCATCATAAGCACCCCCCAAGTAAGCTTCAATGACCGTTGGGTTCTTTCCAATCTCATCAGGTGTTCCTTCAGCAATTTTTTCCCCATGATTTAAGACAACAATGTGATCAGCGAGATCCATAACCATATCCATCTTGTGTTCAATTAAACAAACCGTTAATCCCGATTGCTTCATTTTTTTGATCAGTGCCGCCAATCCTTCTGTTTCACTTGGATTCACACCACCGGCCGGTTCATCAAGAAGGAGGAGTTGCGGTTCCGTCGCTAGCGCGAGGGCGAACGCGACTCTTTTTTTCGCTTCTTGGGAAATATCATGGACTAGACGGCTGGCGAGATAATCCGCCTCAACAAATTGTAGAACCTCAAAGGCTTTCTCGCGGCATTGGCGCTCTTCACGTTTTAACCGGGGAGTCTTTAATAACGCATCCCATAACCCTGATTTTGTTCGCAAACGGTGACCAATGATAAGATTGTCAAGAACCGTGGCATCTTCAAAAAGATGGGTCGTTTGAAACGTTCGGGAAATACCAAGTCTGGCGATCTTATTTGCTGACAAGTTCGTGACAACCTCACCCTGAAACAAAACGTTTCCATTAGTTGGTTTATGGAAGCCGCTAAGCAGATTGAACAAAGTTGTTTTACCCGCACCGTTAGGGCCGATGATCGCCGTAATCTCTCCCTGTTCTACAGTCAGGTCAATATTGTCAACGGCTGTTAATCCTTCGAAAGTTTTCATGAGCCCTTCCGTAATCAGTTCCATCAGCCGGCCTCCTTAATATTGGATTGACTATCTTTTGTTGTTGCTTTTAACCTTTTGGCTTTTCTATTGTCCATCCATCCTTTAAGAGAACCGACAATCCCTTTAGGAGAGAAAATCACGAGTAAGATGAGTAATGGGCCAAAAATAATCATCCGATATTCAGACCAAGCATTCAGATATTGGGTGACCCAGGTAACGAGCAGCGTACCAACAATCGGACCACTGATGGTACCAATACCACCAACCAACAAATACATAAGAATATCAAAAGTAATCGTCACATGACCGATTTCCGCTCCAAGAAACCGAATATACACGGCATAGAGACCACCAGCTAGACCCGCAAAAAAGGTCGACAACACAAAAGCAACTATTTTATTTCGAATTAAAGAAATCCCTAACGTTTGGGCTAATGCCTCGCTGTTCTTGATGGCTGTAAATGTTCTTCCAATGATGGAATGAACAATCCGTGAAAAGAAAAATACAGTGCATAGCAAGAAGAATAAGATGAGGTAATACATGTTGATCGGATGATTTTCAAAGATGATGGGTCCAATGGCTTCAGGGTAAGGAACGCCAATCAACCCAACGACGCCGCCTGTCAAACTGTCCCACTGTTGAATGATCAAATAGATGATGAACCCAACACAGAGGGTAAATATAGCAAAATAATGTTCTCTTAACCGCAAGGAGATGATACCTACCAAGAGGCCAACAACCATTGTTAGTAAGCAGCCAAGGCCGAGGGCCATCCAGAATGACATACCCGCTTTTGTTAAAATCCCCACGGTATAAGCGCCTATTGCAAAAAAACCGGCATGGCCAAGATTAAGTTGACCTGTATATCCTGTTATGAGATTAAGTCCATATACCGCAATGGCCCATATAAAACCAAGGGCGGTCACGTACAGATAATATTGATTAGGTACAATAAAAGGGAGAACACCGCCTATCACAAGCAATACAACAAATAGCCATTGTTTTCTTATCATCTGAGCCACTAATGAACCCCCTTTGCAAAGAGACCCTTCGGCTTAACAGAGAGAATGACAACAAGTAATAAGAAGGCGGCAATATCTTTATAATCGGTCGAAATATAAGTGGCCCCAAGACTCTCACCCAATCCCAGAATCACCCCTCCGACAATTGCGCCGGGTATACTCCCCATGCCTCCTAAAATAATAATGACAAATGCCTTCATAATAACGAGATTTCCCATTGACGGATACACAAGGTTAATCGGTGCAAATAAGGAAGCGGCAACAGCTGCTAGCACACCTGAGATCGCGAATGTCAGCATTAATACCCTTGTTCCATTAATCCCAACTAAAAAAGCCCCTTCCCGATTCTGCGCCATCGCCATAATCGCAGAACCAGTGATCGTTTTTCGCAAGAACCAGTGAAGGGCTAGCATTAGAACTATCGCCCCAGCAATCACAATTAACCTTTGTAAGGGAGTCGATAATCCAAAAAAGTTGACGACTTCTGAATACGGCGTGGCCATTCGCCGAAATTCCGCCCCCCAGAAGTACTGGGCTAAAGCTTCAAGGAACAACATAATACCAATGGCTGCAATCATATCGTGAACCGGCTCGGCATTGCGGAGCGGGTGAAAGACGAGCCTTTCTGAAAGAACAGACAGCCCGGCGACAACAACCATCGAAATCAGCATGGCCACCCAGTAATTCAGGCCATAGGATGCCGCCATAAAAAAGGTGACGTAAGCGCCCACCATGTAAAAAGCACCATGGGCAAAGTTAGGCACATGTAAAATTCCATAAACCAATGTCAATCCTAAAGCGACAAGACTATAAATACTTCCGAGTGTGAGACCGTTTAACAACTGCTGCAAAAGCAAATCCATGCGTTTCCCTCCCTCGACTCAAAAGCCGCGAATTCAAGAAATGGATTTTGATCCGTCAACCCAAAAGTCATTGATATCAGCTATTTAACGGTGTTTCTCAATGACTTATTGCTCTTTCGCGCTCCTGAAGTTTGCGCCATAAGATTTTACCACTGCCTGAGACAGGTAGTTCCTCTAAAAATTCCACAATCCGAGGGTATTTGTACGCGGCCATTTGCTGTTTTGACCAAGCGATGATCGCTTCTGCTGATGTCCGGCCACGCTCCTTTTCATTTAAAACAATACACGCTTTAACCGTCTCGCCCCTTCTTTCATCAGGAACCCCGATCACACATGCCTGCTCAACAGCAGGATGCTTGTAGAGGGCTGACTCCACTTCTGCTGGCCACACTTTAAATCCAGATGCGTTGATCATCCGTTTGACCCGATCAACCATAAAGTAATAGCCCTCGTCATCATAGGTCGCGATATCCCCTGTTCGAAAAAAGGATTGACCAGCTATTGTCATGAATGAACGGTTGGTGTCTTCAGGACGCTGCCAATAACCTTTGAAAACTTGAGGACCATTGACAACAACTTCCCCTTCCTGATGTGGCCCCAATTCTTGTAAACTTTCAGGATCAACAATTCGAGCATCAACGTCAAAAGATGGGATACCCATACATTGCAATTTCGGGCGATCCGGAGGGTTAAAATGCGTTTGTGAAATAGTTTCGGATAAACCATATCCTTCTGCATACTGAACACCTGTGACTTCATACAGTTTTTCCCCAACGGCCTTCGGAAGCGGTGCCCCTCCACCTCCAATTGAACTCAAAGAGCTCAGATCAAAATTAGGCAAATTTGGGTTCGCTAAGAAATCGATCACCATCGTCGCGATGTTCGTCCAGTGACTGCACCCATAACGTTGAATCAGTTCACCAGCCATGTCACGATTCCAGCGAGTCATCATCACCATGGCACTACCGCTGAATATGGGCGCATTCATACTATGCTCCATACCCGTGACATGAAATAATG
The DNA here is from genome assembly GCF_900178005.1 of Tuberibacillus sp. Marseille-P3662. NCBI lineage: Bacteria > Bacillati > Bacillota > Bacilli > Caryophanales > Sporolactobacillaceae > Tuberibacillus > Tuberibacillus sp. Marseille-P3662. The sequence continues at coordinate 1,574,603 of NZ_FXBS01000006.1, forward strand.
GCAAAGAAGTCAACACAACAGCATCGGATGTGACTTGTTGAAAATCACAGGTCCCGACGGCATTTGCTTGAACTGTTTTATGGGTATGTATACACCCTTTTGGCTTGCCGGTCGTTCCGGATGTATACGGCAAAACAGCTATATCATCACTCGCTGCCGTATGCCGGTCAGGTTGATCACAATATGACAGCGCTTTCAACCAAGTCGTTATACTCGTTCCCTCGAACCCTTTTGCTGGTTCTTTAACGACATCAGGCAAGTTGGAAAAAATATCACCTGCATAGTCCGAATAGGCAGCCACGACTAAATGTGTTAATGAAGTTGTTTTTAGAGACGGCTCAATCTGCTTCAACAACTCCTGTCCGATCACCGCGACCTTTGCTTGTGTATCATCAATATAAAACGACAGTTCATTAGCGACATTCATTGGATTGATCGGGACGACAACCGCATCAGCCCGAAGAATAGCATAATAACTAATGACAAATTGCGGTGAATTTTGCATGTAAAGTAAGACGCGATCACCTTTGGTTACTCCAAGTTGGTGCTGCAAAAATCCGGCAAGTGACAGTGTCTCGTCGTAGACTTGCTTATAAGTCATATCATTGCCGTAATAGTGAATAGCCGTTTTATTAGGATATCTCCTGGCGGTTACTTCAAGATTATCGAACAACGTTGTTTCCGGCACAGTGTGTGTTTTTGGTACACGTTTCGGCCAATGCTTAAAATGCGCATTCTGCATGTTGGGTCACCACCACATAAAGAATTGTTAGTGAAGTCATTGACAATCGCTCAATTCGTGCTTATCTACTTACCAGTAAAATGCGGATGGCGCTTGTCTTTAAAAGCAGCCACGCCCTCCTTATGGTCATCAGATTGACTGACCATGCCCTGCGTCGTCCGTTCAACTTCAAGAATTTCTTTGAGATCTGCTGTCAGCGACCGGTTAGCAATTTTTTTAATAAAACCGTAAGCTTGGCTTGGTCCTTGGGCCAACTTGTTTGCATAGGCTATAGCTTTGTCGTGCCATTCATCAGATGAATAAATAAAATTCACCATCCCCCATTGCTGCGCTTTTTGTGCATCAATCGGTTCAGCGTTAAATAACAACTCTTTTGCACGAAAGGTCCCAAGGGTCCTAGGAAGAAAAAACAACCCGCCACCATCAGAAATCAGACCTACTTTAGAAAAACTGAGAACAAATTGGCTATCTTCGGATGCGACAATCTGATCACAGGCCATGGCTAAACAAACCCCGGCACCCGCTGTAAAACCATGGATAGCAGCAATAATGGGTTTACCTAATTCAGTCATTTGTTGGATCAATTCATTAAGCTCGCCTATGTGTTCATAAACACCGACCGGATTGGCCGCTCCCATGCCTTTCACGTCACCCCCGGCGCTGAATGACCGTCCCGCTCCAGATAAGACCACTGCACGAATGTCGTCATCATGCTCGGCTCTTTGGAATGCTTCCTTTAAACCATCCATCATGTCCGGACTAAATGCATTCAGGCTATCAGGTCTGTTAAGTGTCAGCGACATCACATGATCGTTCACATTGACTAATACATGTTGATGGGTCATGAGTCATATCCCTACCTTTGTACTGATGGTTGATCAGCATATTTTTTCAGTTCCAGTTTTGCGATGGCATTCCGGTGGACTTCATCGGGACCATCAGCCAATCGCAAGGTTCTGGATGACGCCCAACTGGCTGCCAGTGGAAAGTCATCACTCACCCCTGCGGCGCCATAAGCTTGGATAGCCCGGTCAATCACACGGAGAGCCATATTCGGTGCAATGACCTTGATCATCGCAATCTCTCCTTTAGCTTCTTTGTTGCCGACCGTATCCATCATGTGCGCAGCCTTTAATGTTAACAACCTCGCCTGCTCAATATCGATGCGGGATTCGGCAATACGCTCACGAATAACACCTTGATCAGCGAGAGATTTGCCAAAAGCTTCGCGCTCTTTGACACGTTTGACCATCAGTTCAAGCGCACGTTCGGCAGCACCAATTAAACGCATACAATGGTGAATCCTCCCAGGTCCCAGACGCCCTTGGGCAATCGCAAATCCTTTCCCTTCATTCCAAATCACATTAGAAGCAGGAACACGAACGTTATTAAACTCAATTTCAGCATGACCGTGCGGAGCATCATCATACCCAAAGACCGGTAATGTCCGTAAGATGTTAACGCCAGGTGTATCCATTGGAACAAGAATCATCGATTGTTGTTCATGTCTTGGTGCCGATGGATTCGTTTTACCCATAAAGATGGATATTTGGCAGCGCGGATCCCCTGCACCGGAAGACCACCATTTTCGGGCATTGATGACGTAATGGTCACCATCCTTCTCTATACTCCCTTGAACATTTGTTGCATCGGAAGAAGCGACCTGCGGTTCTGTCATTGAAAAACAGGACCGAATATCACCTTCAAGCAGTGGCTTCAGCCATTGTTCTTGTTGCTGTGGTGAGCCATAACGGGCCAGAACTTCCATGTTACCAGTGTCCGGTGCGGCGCAATTGAATATTTCCGGAGCAATCGGTGAACGTCCCATGATTTCACATAAAGGGGCGTATTCTAAGTTCGTCAGTCCGGAACCGTATTCACTGTCAGGCAGAAATAGATTCCAAAGACCGCTCGCTTTTGCCTTTGTCTTCATTTCTTCCATAACGGGTGGAATCTCCCAACGGTTGTTGCCAGTATCCAGCTGTTCTTTATACGTTGTTTCATTTGGATAGACAACGTCCTCCATAAAATCATTCAGTTTGGCCTGCAATTGCTTAACCTTGTCGGAATACTCAAAGTCCAAAGTGAACACCTCCCATTTCCTATTTAAATAATCCCATAGCTATTTTATGTCGCGCTTGAACCGCCATCGACTGCCAATACTTGCCCAGTGACGTAGCTTGAGGCATCAGATGCAAGGAATAAGGCCGCGCCTTTCATATCATGGTCTGAGCCAAACCGGTTTAACGGCGTCCCTTTGAGGATTTCATCCCCGCCCTTCTCAAGCACACCTTTAGACATTTTGGTTGGGAAAAATCCGGGAGCAATCGCATTAACATTAATGTTATGGCGGGCCCATTTGACGGCTAAATCTTTGGTAAACGTTATCACTGCACCTTTGCTGGAATTGTATCCGATAGCATCAAGGGATTCCGGAAAAGCTCCGCCTAGACCTGCGACCGAGGCAATGTTAATGATTCTACCGCCACCTTGCTCGATCATAACTTTGCCGGCAGCCTGTGACATCAAAAATGTTCCTCTTGCATTAACATTCATCACCTTATCCCATTTATCCGCCGGCATATCAACCACAGGGGCTCCCCAAGTTGCTCCACTATTGTTAACCAAGATATCAATAGTCCCGAAATGCTCTTTCGTTTTCGCAACGATGTTGTTAATATCATCAGCGTTCGTGACATCACACTGACATGCGAATGAATCAACACCAATGTCCTTTATTTTCTCACTCACCTCCTGACAGGGTTCCAGTTTGCGTGATCCTAGGACAATATTGGCTCCTGCCTCAGCTAAGGCGGTTGCTATTTGTTCACCCAAACCGCGGCCACCTCCGGTTACAATGGCGGTTTTGCCTTTTAAATCAAATAATTGATTGATATGCATCGTCTTATCCCTCCATTTTTCTGGTATACTAACTGGTTGGTATATCATATTTTGTCTCGTTTTAATCCATTCCTATGAATCTCAAAAAATACACTGTTTTGATCTCATCATTTTCGCATCGCGTCATGGACACTATTCATTCAATACGAATCACTGTCTCGCTCTAGGATTGTCGCAATTCCTTGACCACCCCCGATACATGCTGTCACTAAGGCAAAGCGTCCATTGGCTCGCCTTAATTCATACACAGCCTTTGTCGCTAGAATCGCTCCCGTTGCCCCTAGCGGGTGGCCATGAGCAATGGCTCCCCCATTGACATTAACTTTGTTTGAGTCCATATGGAGTTCTCGGTCGCAAGCGATCACCTGAGCTGCAAAAGCCTCGTTAATTTCGATCAGATCCATGTCGTTGAGTGTTAGACCTATTTTGTCAAGAACTTTTCGTGTGGCTGGAACCGGACCAATTCCCATAATAGTCGGATCCACACCTGCAACGGCATGCTGTCGAATGACAGCGAGCGGTTTAAGGCCTAACTCATTAGCCTTTTCACGCGACATAACAACAACCGCTGCAGCCGCGTCATTCAAGCCTGAACTGTTACCAGCCGAAACACTTCCACCTTCTAGAAACGCCGGGGATAATGCTTTAAGCCCTTCTTTTGTCGTCTGTGGACGGGGGTGTTCATCGATTTCAAAATGATGGGGATCTTTTTTCTTTTGTGGTACGGAAATAGGAACAATCTGTTCAGTAAATCGCCCTTCATCCATGGCACGCGCCATTTTCATTTGACTATGGTAGGCAAACTCATCTTGCTCTTCACGACTGATATTGTATTTTTCAGCTAGATTCTCAGCCGTGATGCCCATTGGCGGATCACCAATGTCACGCGGAGATAACTGGGGTTTTTTGAATTGAGGCGGCTGTACGCTGTACAATTTGTGTTGTTTCGCCATAAGATAAGGCGCTTGACTATAACTTTCGACGCCCCCAGCAATAAAAACGTCACCATCTCCCGCTTTGATAGCCTGTGCCGCCAAATTGATGGCATTAATCCCTGATCCACACTGCCGGTCTATGGTTAACCCTGGAAGATCGAGTCCCAATCCAGTTTGCAGAGCAGTAAGCCGCGCAATATTTCCACCACCACTGAGAACGTTTCCAAAAATAACATCGTCAATCATTTCCGGTTTAAGCATGGCTCTGTTAATCGCTTCCTTTACCACTTCCGCCGCGTACTCATGCGGTGGAACCGACGCTAATGCGCCACCATTTTTGGCCACAGCTGTCCTGACCGCGCTCACAATCACAGCATCACGTGTCATGTCACATCCCCCTTATTTCATTTTATACTAACCAGTTGGTATCTCCTCAGACAAAGAATATTATATTTTTTCAGAAAAATCAACCGTTATTTTTGTCCTATTCACTATTTTACGGATATCAATAACAGCATATTTTTACAGACATATACAAATAATAAGCGCACATAACTGTAGCAACAAGGAGAACCAACATGGATCATCAACAGGAAATCAAACATGTTTTAGATCGATTGTCGCGTTGGGAGCAAAAGATTCATTTTCACAAGCCCACTGATAAGAATTCCGATATTATCGCATATCTTGATTACTATGGATTTCAATTAGAGAACGTCGCATTTCACCTTGGGAAGCTGGAGATTGATGGGACAGACATCATGGTGCAAATGTTTTCACCAAGAGAAAGCAAAGGAACCGTTTTCTTATTACATGGTTATTTAGATCATGTCGGCTACTTGCAAAGAATCATTCAATTTTTAAATGACCATCACTATAGTGTGATCAGCTATGATTTGCAGGGTCACGGTCTTTCTGAAGGGGAAAAGGCGTCGGTCGATGCCTTCTCTGATTATGTATTAACCCTTGAAAAACTGATGAAGAAGGCAAGGGATGAAATGCCAGATCCATTTTACGTTATCGGCCATAGTACTGGCGGTGCAATAGCGATCAATTACGTCTTAAAACACCGTAACCATCGTTTCAATAAAGTTGTGTTGGCGGCTCCGCTGATTAGATCAAAGTATTGGCATTTGACAAAATTAGGTCATACTCTAGCGAAGCCATTTCCGTTTATTGACGACATCAACCGACATTTCCGAAAAAACTCATCCAATCAGAAGTACTTATCTTTAGCTAAAAAGGATCCTTTGCAACCCCAAGCGATTCCGCTAGAATGGGTGGATGCCCTTATTGAATGGAACGAGAATATTCAAACCTATACTGAGACGACCTTGAACACTTGTGTGATTCAAGGCGACGAGGACGACACCGTTGCTCAGCAATACAATCTTGAATTTATCGAAGACAAGTTCCAAAATTTACAGGTTTTTCATATAGAAAAAGGCCGGCACCAACTATTCAATGAACAAACACAGATTCGTGAGAAAGTCTTTGCTATCATCAAGCAATTTTTGTTAGATTAACGGCTTGGTTGCCTTTAATACTATAGCTTGGCCTTGAAATGAGATCATTTGTTGATCATTATTCGTCCGAAATCGGAATTGATGTTTCACTGATTCCGGGACTTCGAGCATATAGTCGTTTAACGCCTTTTGATCGGCCTCAGAGACATTCATGCGCTGACACCAGCTCGCGAATTCAAACGATTTATCAAAACGGTGGACCTCATCAATTTCAAACCCACTCAACTCCAACATACGCAGCCATTCGGTTTTTTTCCAAGCACGATAATGGCTTGCGTCCCTTTTCTTCTCTATAGTGTTGTAAAAATGATCAAACGCGTCATCCTCAGGAGCGACATTGTCATCCAGCAGGAATCGACCGCCGCAGCTTAATACACGATAGACTTCAGTGATAAATCTTTCGACGTTGGGAAAATGGTGCGGAGCGATCCGACAAGTGACTAAGTCGAATGACTCATCGGAAAAGGGGAGCTGCTCAGCATCACCTTCGATAAATGCAACATTATCATGCCCATTTTCCTTAATAAATTGTTCAGCTGCCGATAGCATTTTCGACGTTAGATCCAAGGCTGTCACCTTATGAACCAAAGGTGCAAGGGCATTCGCCGTATGTCCCCCGCCAGTCGCGATGTCAAGCACCTCTTCGTTCCCAGTGACATCAGCCAAATCCACAAGTTTCTTGAGATCACCGCCCTTTCTGTGGCTTGTGCTTGTGACATAAGCATTGGAATGACTGCCAAATTGTTTTTGTACTTGCTTTTTGATATCCATCCGATCGCCCCTTTTTTTATACAAACCTTTTTGTGATCAAAGCGCTGACTACCTTAACTATAACCTTGAATCCTCATCATTAAAATAACAGCTTGTTTATGATCATTCATAAGAAAATATGATCATATCAAAAAGAGCCACGATTGAATCGTGCCCCTAAGTATAGCTGAGGAGAGCTGTCCCCTCCTCAATCATCATCAATTTGTTTTAAACCTTTTTCAATGCCTCATCAATTGGAACATCACCTGAGAGGATTTCGAATGTGCGATGATAAGTATTCTCTAGGTCAAGCGACGATACAGCAACTTGGGCGACATCAGCACGAGGAATGCCGTTCGACCGGTCATCAATATGTTCTGCTGCTGTGACGGTACCTGTAGCAGGCTCGTTTAATAATCTTCCGGGACGGAGAATAGTGTAGTTCAAATGGCTAGATTGCAGCTTATGATCCGCATCTCCCTTTGCTTTGAAGTAGTGTTTCATCTGCTCCGGACCGTTATCAGGTGTATCCGCGTTCATTGAGCTGACCAGAATGAAGCGATCCATGTTTTGCTTTTCCGCCACTTCAACCATTTTCATAGCTCCTTGGCGATCCACCGCCTCGGTCTTTTCAGGACCGGTATGTCCTCCGGAACCTGCGGTAAAGATCACCGCATCACACCCTTTAAGCGCATGAGAAAAATCTTGTTCCAAATCAGCAACAACCGTCTCTGCTCCTAATTTCTCTAATTCAGGCGCCTGACTTTCATCGCGAATCATCGCCTTTGCGTGATGCTCACTTTTATCAAGCAGCGATACAATGTGCTGTCCGATCTGTCCATGTGCGCCGACAATTAATACGTTCATACGGGCATCCTCCTTACGATTCAGATGATCTAGACCGATGGATTGTCTCATTATCTTTCCGTATGTTTATTTTCCCCAACTGAATCCCTTTCAAAACAGTCTTATGCATGCGATTCATTTTGATATTGAAGAATCGTACGCTGCAGAGGGGCACCGCCCATGGGGACATCCCGTTTCATAAGAATGTACGACTTTCCATCGATAATAAAATGACGATTATGTTGATAGGTTACCGTTCTCCCTTGCTTCCCTAGTTCCTGCTTCACAGCTTCAATATGATCATCGAAATCTGTATACCAGTTGTCTAAATCAATGGTAATGTTCCCCTTTCGATAGCCCATAAGCTTATTAAATACATAAAGAAACCAAGCAGGAACCGCAAACACCATCATAAGCTTAATAAGAAAAGACATGACGCTCCCTCCAATATATGATCTTATATATGATAACGAAATGACAAGTAATAGGTTTCACAAACCTTCCTTTTTATTCCTATTAATTTCATCTTTGACAGCCCCGACAAAAAACGTGATAATAAACAAATTAAGACGTCTAAATATTTGGTTTATTCTATAAGGTGTGATAAAAAGATGGACTATCATTTCTATCCATTAGGTGATCAGGCAGTCATGATTGAACTCGGGAAAACGATCAACATCGAAACGCAGCAAAAAGTCAAAACAGTGGCCGCTTATTTTGACGAGCATCCTATTGATTGGTTCATAGAATACGTCCCTGCCTTTACAACGGTGACCGTCTTTTATGACCCAATAAAAATATTGGACATACACAATCTTGATTCTATCAATCTACCTTACAATGTTGTGTGTGAATATCTCGAGGCCATATTAACACCTTTAGTAGTCGGTGAAGCCTCTAAGCCCAGAGTAGTTGACATCCCTGTCTACTATGGCGGGGAAGCTGGATCTGATATTGAGTATGTGGCGGAGCACAATGGATTAACGGTTGATGAAGTCATCGATATCCATTCGGGCGGCGATTACCTGGTCTATATGATTGGTTTTGCCCCCGGGTTCCCATACATTGGCGGTATGTCTGAATCCCTTGCAACGCCACGCCGGTCTTCCCCTCGTACGAGAATACCTGCTGGCTCCGTTGGGATTGCCGGGAGACAGACAGGCGTTTATCCCATTGAAACACCTGGGGGCTGGCAGCTGATTGGAAAAACCCCGCTAAAGTTATTTCAGCCCAATAAATCCATCCCGAGTCTATTACAAGCGGGAGACCATATTCGATTTAAGCCAATAAGCTTTCAAGAATATCAACAGTGGGAGGAGAATAGCGATTGATTAACATCAACAAACCAGGTCTGCTGACAAGCATTCAAGATTTGGGACGACACGGTTTACAAAAATATGGTGTCATCATGAGCGGTGTGATGGATCAAATGTCACATCGTATTGCCAATCTATTAGTGGGTAACGAGGAAAATGAAGCAACCATAGAAATGACACTGTTAGGTCCGACCCTTCAATTTGAAATGGATAGTCTCATTGCCATTTGCGGTGGCGACTTATCACCAACAATTGATGGTGAGCCTGTTCGCTTATGGCGATCGATTTTTATTAAAAAAGGCAGTGAGTTGCGCTTAGGGCGCTGCCAATCAGGGTGTCGAGCGTATCTTGCCGTTGCAGGCGGTTATAAGATATCAAGTGTTATGGGTAGCCAGTCCACCTACCTTAGAGCTGAAATCGGCGGATTGAAAGGCCGTGCATTACAAACAGGTGATCAAATCCATTTCGGTAAGCCCAGCAATTTATCAACGCAAATCATGGACGATCTTAAGACTCATTTGGGAAATCAACGTTTTATCGAAACGGATTGGTCAGTCACATCCGAACTGATTCCCATAGATAAAACACCCCATCCAATCCGGGTCATGAAAGGCAGACAATATCACTTATTTACGCGTGAGAGCCAAGAGAATCTATTTTCTGAATCGTTTGAGATCACACCTCAATCTGATCGTATGGGGTATCGTTTGAAAGGATCTAAGTTGCATCTAGAATCAAAGGGAGACATGATATCGGAGGCCGTCAGTTTTGGAACCATTCAAGTACCCGCTGAAGGACAACCGATTGTGCTTCTAGCTGACCGGCAGACCACCGGCGGCTATCCTAAAATCGGCCAAGTCGCCACCGTTGATCTGCCCTATATGGCACAATTAAAACCCGGTGATAAGGTGTCATTTATGGAAATATCTCTCGAGGCGGCCCAACGTCTTTATTTGGAACAAGAAAGAAAAATTCAACAGCTGGCGCAAGGCATTACGATCAAAATACGATAATAGGAGGATTGACTATGCCTACAGTTGATTTAAATTGCGATATGGGTGAAAGCTTTGGCGTCTACAAGAAAGGGACAGATGAAGCGATTTTAGACTTTGTAACATCTGCCAACATTGCCTGTGGTTTTCACGCCGGCGACACAGCGACCATGCGGCAAACCGTTCAAATGGCCTTAGAGAAAAATGTGGGTATTGGTGCTCATCCCGGTCTACAAGATTTGGTTGGTTTTGGGCGGCGCAATATTGATATTTCACCGCAAGACGCTTATAATCTCGTAGTTTATCAGATTGGCGCGTTAAATGCCTTTGTTACGTCCGAAGGTGGCGAGCTTCAACACGTTAAGCCGCACGGAGCTTTATTTAATATGGCAGCCAAAAGCACGTCACTATCAGAAGCGATTGCCGAGGCCATCTATAAGGTTAATCCTGAATTAATTTTGTTCGGATTAGCAGGAAGTGAACTCGTCAAAGCAGGTAAAAAAATCGGACTGCGTTCAGCCAGCGAAGTGTTCTCAGACCGGACTTATCAAGCAGATGGATCGTTAACATCGAGACAGGAATCTGATGCCCTTATCACAGACTCTGAAGTCGCCATTAATCAAGTGATTCGAATGGCTAAGGAAAGCCTAGTGACATCTGTTCAGGGATCTGATGTCTTAATTCAAGCAGACACCGTTTGCATCCATGGTGATGGCGCCAGTGCCTTAGACTTTGCGAAATATATCCGCCAAGCCCTAGAAAAAGCAGATATTGCTGTGACCAAAATTAGCGACATCATAAAATAACCCTTACATCAACCCAAGGAGAGAGACACATGCCAAAGAAAACAAATATCAGCTTACTCTTAGGGGCAGCATTCCTGATGGCAACTTCCGCGATCGGTCCCGGATTTTTAACCCAAACCACAAAATTTACTGAAACATTGGCGGCAAGTTTCGGTTTTGTCATTTTAATATCCATTATTATTGATATCGGTGCCCAATTAAATATTTGGCGCATTATTGCCGTAGCCGAAAAGAGAGCCCAAGATATCGCCAATCTTGTTTTACCAGGGTTGGGCTATTTCCTTGCTGCATTGGTGGTTGCCGGTGGTCTCGCTTTTAATATTGGTAACATTGCCGGTGCAGGACTTGGCCTTAATGTGTTATTTGGTGTCTCCCCGAAAATAGGTGCCTTATTGAGCGGGATTGTTGCCATCGGTATCTTCCTTGTTCGTGAAGCTGGCAAAATGATGGATCGTTTTACACAAATTCTTGGGATCATCATGATCGGACTGACCATCTATGTGATGTTCTCTTCCCACCCACCCGTTGGAGAAGCGGTCCGCCAAACCTTTGTACCAGATACCATCGATATTCTGTCAATTATTACACTTGTCGGTGGAACGGTTGGCGGCTATATTACCTTCGCTGGCGGACACCGTTTATTAGAGTCAGGTGTCAAAGGCAAACAAGCCATTCCTGAGGTGACGAGAAGTTCGATAACGGCGATCAGCGTCGCCTCTATCATGCGAATTTTCCTATTTTTAGCGACATTAGGTGTCGTCGCCCAAGGATTACAGCTTGATCCTTCTAACCCACCGGCGTCCGTTTTCCAGTTAGCTGCCGGTAATATGGGCTATAAAATTTTTGGTGTTGTAATGTGGGCAGCGGCCGTTACTTCGGTTGTTGGAGCCGCTTATACGTCGGTTTCCTTTATCCGCACTTTTAATCAGAGCCTTGAAAAGTATCATAAATGGCTGATTATTGCTTTTATCACGGTATCCACTTTAGTCTTTGCCCTGATCGGTGAACCTGTGAAAGTTTTAATTCTAGTTGGCTCCTTAAACGGGTTGATCCTCCCTATTGCCTTAGGGGTCATGTTGGTTGCGGCTCACAAGCCTAAAATTGTAGGTAACTATAAGCATCCCCTATGGATGACGATTTTTGGTGTATTTATCGTGATTGCTATGGCTTGTATGGGCATTTACTCATTAATTAACGGTATTCCGAAACTGTTCTAAGTCTGGCAGTAACAATGATGTCAGTGAAGTTTTCATTAAAGGCAAAATAGTAGGTAAGAAGTCGTTCCCCTTTTTTTAGAAGGAGAACGACTCCTAGTTAAATATTGACTGCTTTTATTAAAGCTGACTTGATATATTGACTTCCTGCTGAACCTTTTCTTCTTTAAAGAAGAGCTTCAAGAGCGGCGGGGTTACGATGGTAGTGACTAATATGACGATGATTAACACTGTGAACATTTCCGAACTTATGAGTTGTTGTTCAAGTCCGAGAGCAGCCAAAATTAAGGCTACTTCACCGCGGGAGACCATGCCGGCGCCAACTCTCAACGAACCTAACCATCCGAGGCCGGCCAGTTTCGCGCCAAATCCACTACCGATAAGTTTGGCGAAGATCGCGAGCATACTCAGACCGATGATCATCCAGACGTAGCCACCGAGTCCATTCAAATCAGCGGCGAATCCAATTCCGACAAAGAAAATGGGGACGAAAAAGGAATAACTGAGGACCTCAATTTTTTCAATCATTTCTTTTTGGAAGTTGGTCATACCAATGGCAATGCCCGCTAGGTAAGCACCGATGATCTCGGCGACCCCTGTATACTCAGCAAAGAAGGCGAATAGCAGGCAGATGATCAGTGCCGCTCCAACCGGTGCCTGCGGGACTTTCATCTGGGACAAGATCCTCATTGCCCAAGGGACACCTTTCCAAGCCACTAGAATAGCAATAGAAAAAAACATTACTTTTTTAACGACGACCATTGTCAGGCTGACTTCCCCGCCCATAAAGCTCATGAGGAAAGCGAGCAGGATAATGACGGCAATATCATCTAAGACGGCGGCACCAAGAATCGTCATGCCTTCTTTTGTTTTTAATTTGTCCATCTCTCGCAACACTTGCACAGTAATACTTACACTTGTAGCCGTCAAAACGAGACCGAAAAATAACGATTCGAATAACGTGAGGCCTAGAAGCGTGCCTGAATAGTAACCGCCGACAAATGGGAGGATGATGCCGCCAAAGCCTACGAACGTGGATGCCTTAATACTCTTTTTAAATTCTTTAAGATCTGTTTCCAGACCGGCAATAAACATAAGCAGGATCACGCCGAGCGTACTAATTTCCTCTATAAAATGGTTTTTATCGACCCAGCCAAGGATGGCAGGGCCTATTAATATACCAACCATTAATTGCCCTAAAACGGACGGCTGACCAAGCTTGACGCTTAGGTTCCCGGCTAGCTTAGCGGCAATTAAAATAATCGCCAATTCCAAGATTAACATGCTGTGAATCACTCCTCAGGTTAGGTCAAGATAGTATCTGCGATCCGAATCATTTTAAGGGCAGTTCCCACAAGCATAGGTCCGCGGGACAGCATGCTCAGGTTGTGCCAGGGGTGTGATATCAAACAAGGAACCAACAGATCAATGAAAAAAGGAATATCAAGAGGATAAAGGAAGCCCCCGACCAGCGTCTGCTTTTTTGAATGTGTTTGACAAATGCAAGTTCATAAGGCGAAGGCTCGGTCGGCGAGGGCTGCATCATATTTACGGCATAACTTTTATTCTTTAGTAGTTCGGCTTTTATTTGCCGGCACCGTTCACATTCAGTTAAATGATCGGTCACAAACATCTTTGTCTCCGTATTGGTCACCTGATCAACATATAAGGGCAACAAGTCCTCGATGATCTCACAATGTTTCTTCACGATACACCACCTCTTTTTCATATAAAGCCTTGAACTTCTTTTTTGCTCTATACAGTAAAACCTTTGTCGTTTGAGGGGTTTTTTCAAGGATTTGAGCAATCTCAGCGTGTGAGAATCCATGGACTTCTTTAAAGATCAGGACATCCCTGTAATCCGGGGGCATTTGTTTAAATATGCGCTGAATATCACAAGTTACTTGCCGTTCGCTTAATATTTTTTGAGGATTAAAGGTTTCATCACCCTGCAATTCGATCTTCTCAGTTGTCTCAACGTATTTTCTTTTAGCTAATGCCCGGATTTTATTTCGATACGTATTCCGGGCAATCTGCATCAGCCAAGTCTTTAATGTGGACTGACCTTTAAATCGATGAATCGATTTAACTGCTTGATAAAACGTTTCCTGCGTTAATTCTTCGCTTTCTTCAGGCGAACCGATTAAATTGTAAAAATATAAATAGACGATAGATCGATTGTCCTTATAAAACTCCTCTAATTTGTCCATGAGTGACTGACCATTTTTGCTAAACTTTCGTAACGAATCGAACAGAGCCAAGAAATTGCCCCCCTTTTTCCCTCACCCATGTAGTAACCAAACAGGCAAAAAGGTTACACTTTATTTGAATATATCTCTGGAAATTTGTTATTAAGTTGTCTAAATTCGGTGCAGCCGAACTATGGGCTTCAGAACCTGCGATCCCCATCAAGGTTACGACAACTGTTTTGAAGCATAAAAAAACCTTTTAGGAATCATTTCCTAAAAGGTAACGATTAAGATGAAGGGGGCGTTACAGAAAATTTATAATGCATCCCTGGAATAATTAGGACGGCGTGCTCTAGCTGCAGGTGATAAGGAGGCTTAGCTTTCTTATATAAAGGAATTTCAGCCACTCTGTTTTTCCCCATATCGAAATTGATTTTGGGTTCTGTACTCCATTGTTTATTGTGAGCATCAACAACGCTGAAACTCAGTTCATATAAACCGACTTCGTTGATCTTATCTAATTGTTGGTAATAAACATGAATACGCGAATCCTCCACCTTCGCTTTCTTAATTTGAAAGCGGATCCCATTGAATGCCATTTCCTTCTGAATCGGTGTCGTGCCATCTTGGTTTAATTTAATTGAAAAACTAGGGGGCTTAAAGAAAACGGCGATATTTGGCAATTCTACCCCGACCATTTTTGTATCTTTCTTAATACCTTCTAAGACCCATGTTTCTTGTTCCGACATCGCGCCGGTGTAGGTTGTATTTTTTATCCGGCCAAACACATCATTATTGGTTAAGTCCGTTGCAATAAGGTGGTTCGGCCAATAGACATCCTCCATAATATAGTCAATTTTGGGGTTATCCCATGTATATTTGTAAGCAATCTTACTCTTCTTAGTCGAAAAGCTTCGTTCTGTGAAGTGAATGTTAATGCCAGTTTGCTTAAAAATTTCCTCCTGCGGCGGGGATAATGAGACAAGCTCAGAATCAATTTGGACTAATTCGCGATCATGGGCCAATTTTTCCTGTTCATATTGACCTCTTGCGGCTTGTTTACCGGATATCCAGCTGACAATGGAGAACACGCCGAATAAACAGACAGCGACGACGGCCACGATGAGCATGAGCTTTCTGAGTTTTTTAATGAACGGTGTTCCTCTGCCGTGTTCTTCTACCTCAAAGGCGTGGTCAGCGGTCAAAGGAGGAAGCGTCGTCAAGTGCTCCTCTTCCTGAATATCCCGCAATAGCTGCTGACATTCGGTGCAGGATGCCAAGTGATCTTGTATCACTGCCTTTGTCTTATCACTCACCATATCATCTGCGTACAAAGTCAATAAATCCTTAATTAAATCATGATTACGAGTCATCACCCCAACTCCTTACCAAAATCTTACCATATGTAACCAAGCAAAAAAAGGACGAACGATTGTTAAAATATAGAATGATAATAGAGCTATCCCAAACGTTGTGGGATAGCTCTGATTCATGCTCCATTATTCCAACCCTTTATCGATTTCCTTAACCATTTCTTGTACGGATGCTAAGCCACCGCCAGAAAGATACCAATAGTTCGGATTCAAGTAGACAATATGATCACTTTTAGACGCATTGGTCTTTTTCACTAAAGCATTCTCAATGACTTTTTTAGCTGATGCCCCCCGTCCAATCGCTGAATCTCTATCAATAACAAAGAGGTAGTCAGGATTCTTTTCAGAGATATATTCAGATGATATTTTTTGACCATGAGTCGATGCTTTAATATTTTTATCTACAGGTTTGACGCCAAAGACATCATGAATAATACCGAATCTAGAGCCGGGGCCGTATGCACTCATCTTACCGCCAGTGGTTAATACAATTAGTCCCTTTTTATCCATGGTTGAAGCCTTTGCCTTCAACTCTTGAATTTGGCTATCAATCTCTCCCAAGGTCTTTTTAACAACAGATGTCTTGTCAAAAATCTTACCAAGGGTTCTCATATTCTTTTTAAATGATGTCATATAGTTTTTGTTATCAACACCCACATATATGGTTGGTGCAATCTTACTAAGCTCTTCATAGGATCCCGATTGCCGTCCGGAAATAATAATTAAACCAGGATTAAGTTCGTTAATTTTTTCAAAATCTGGTTCCTTCAAACTACCGACATTCGCATATTTGTCATCGTCATATTTAGACAAATACGGTGGTAGGCTGCTCTTGGCAACACCGGCAACGTCCACATTCATTTCATTCAAAGAATCCAAGGCACCAAAATCAAACACGACGACATTGTCAGGGTTTTTCTTGACTTTCGTGGTTCCCAATTCATGCTGAACCGTTAATGTCTCAGCATTGTTTACTTTCGATTGTTCTGCTCCATTAGCACTCGAAGAAGAACCATTTGACCCGCAAGCTGTCACAACCATCGCCAACACAACTGCCACGACTAATGTAAGAAACGTTTTCTTCATGTTCATCACCTCTTAAACTATTTTTGATTACGTGAAATAAATACATATTCGATTACCATTAATCCGCTCAATCATCATGTCCATCTCGTAAACATCTTTTAATACCGAGCGGGTGATCACTTCATCGGTTGTTCCTTCTTTTACGAGTTCTCCTTCTTTTAGTGCCACGATATAATCGGAGTAACAAGAAGCAAAATTGATATCATGGATAACAAGAATAACCGTTTTACCGAGTTCATCAACCAATCGCCGGAGGACTTTCATGATTTGTACGGAATGTTTCATATCTAAATTATTAAGCGGCTCGTCTAACAAGATATAGTCCGTATTTTGCGCAATTACCATCGCAATATAGGCTCTTTGTAATTGTCCGCCGCTTAACTGATCAATATACTTATCTTGCATGTCTTCCAGTTCCATATATTGAATAGCTTCATAGACATAATCCCAATCCTCGGGCTGTAATCGCCCCTGCGAATAGGGAAAGCGACCAAAGCTCACTAATTCCTTAATTGTTAACCTGAGATTCAGATGATTTGACTGCCTCAGAATTGATATCCTTTTTGCCAAATCATTACTTTTATAATGACCCATCAATTCTCCATCAATCGTCACCTCACCCTCATCCTTTGATATAAGCCGACTGACCATGGACAGCAGGGTGCTTTTACCGGCGCCATTAGGACCGATAAATGATGTGATTGACCCTTTAGCAATATTGAGTGAGATATTATTCACCACATTCACCTGATCATATTGCTTGGTCAATTGTTTAACTTCGATCATGACCCACGCCCCTTTAAAAGCAGATAGATAAAATAAATGCCGCCAACGAGATTAATGATCACACTGATTGTTGTTGAAAATACAAATACATGCTCAACTATTAACTGGCCGCCAACTAAAGCAATGATGCTGACCAAGATGGCCCCGGCAATCAAGGACTGATGCTGATAGGTATGTAAAATCTGATAGGTAACGTTAGCAACAAGCAATCCCAAGAAAGTGATCGGTCCAACCAATGCTGTTGAAATGGACACGAGAATAGCAACGATGACTAGGAGTCGTTTGACAACACAATCATAATTGACACCTAAATTAACCGCATGCTCTTTCCCAAGGGCTAACACATCTAAGTATTTGCTAAACTTCAGAAAGTAAACAACAACGGATAAGACAGCAACAATAGCGAGTATGAGAATGTCTGTATTCACATTATTAAAACTCGCAAACATCTTGTCTCGCACCATCATAAATTCATTTGGGGCAATCAGCACCTCCATGAAAGACGATATACTTTGGAAAAACGTCCCGAAGATTAACCCCACTAACAGTAGAAAATAAATGTTGCGTCCTTCTCGATTAAAAAGGATTTTAAACAAGACTCCCGAAAACAGGACCATCAAACCAACTGACAGTAAGAAATGAACATTTTGATCCATCATTGTTAGGGTCGTTGATCCAAACACAAAGACGATAACCGTTTGAATTAACATATAAAGGGAGTCTAATCCAATAATGCTCGGCGTCAGGATTTTATTATTGGTCATCGTCTGAAATATAACGGTTGAGAAGGCAACAGATCCCCCCGTTAACACAATCGCTATGATTTTCTCACCACGCCTAGGAAGCACATAGGCCCAATCATCACCCACATCGATGAACATAAATCCTCCGATTAATACGAGTGCAAGCACAACTAGAATACTTAGCTTCATTCGATCATTCATAGGCCCTTCTCCTCATCAGTAAGTAAAGAAACATGCCGCTGCCGATTACACCGACCGTTAAGCCGATCGAGATCTCATATGGAAAAATGATCACGCGACCTAAGATGTCACAGAACAGGACAAACACCGCACCGAGCAACGCTGTATGAAATAACGCATGTTTCAAGTGATCCCCCTGATAAATACTGACTAAATTCGGAATAACGAGGCCCAAAAACGGTAACGTACCAACGGTCACAATAACGACCGATGAAACCATGGCAACGATGAGCAGACCTGTATTAACGACCCGATGATAATGAAGCCCTAAATTTCGGGAGAATGACTCGCCCATTCCCGCAATCGTGAACTTGTTCGCAAATATGTAAGCCAGGATGACGAGCGGCAAACTTAGATATAACAATTCGTACCGGCCTTTCATCACCATGGAAAAGTCTCCGTGCATCCATGACGACATGCTTTGTATCAAATTGTACTTATAGGCAAAAAACATTGAAATTGAACTCATGATTTGACCAAACATAAGACCAACAAGTGGTATAAAAATTCTATCTTTCAATTTCACCTTTTCTAAAATCTTGATGAATATGAATGTCCCCGTCAACGCAAAGGCAAACGCAATGATCATCTTGAGGAGTGGGCTTGAAGCCGGAAAGACGATTAGAGCAAATAAAATACCAAACCTTGCCGAGTCCATGGTGCCAGCCGTTGTTGGTGAGACAAACTTATTTTGCGTGAGTTGCTGCATAATAAGCCCCATAATACTCATGCTTGTTCCAGCAATGATTATGCTGATTAACCGCGGCAATCGGCTAATCAGTAATATCTGAGTTTGGCTTTCAGTTAAATGAAACAGGTCTAACGGCGTAACATCCTCAACCCCAATAAAGATCGATATCAGGGATAAAACCACCAACGCGATGATCAGATCTCTCTTTTTCATAAACCATTCCTTATTCTTTCTTAGCGCTAAGATTGTTGTTAATTGATAATGATTATGATAATCATTATCAATTAATGATAGTCTATGGCAAAATCTTCACATTGTCAATGGGTTTTCAGCTTTTTCTGCATATACTCTAAAGGTCCTATCGCATCGTTTAAATCCTTGGATCATAATAGCGCCCCACCCCCTCTTCCTAATTTTCAACCCCTTTTATAGCCATAAATCTATCAACACTCGTTTGATTATTAAGGATTATGGACGCTTGTATATAACAAAAATTCTATGTAATGACTACAATAAGAAGTGAATCAGATATGAGAGGATCATTTATGATTGGAATGGTCTTAACCTGGGAGGGAGTCTATGAAGCTATATTTGGATCCAGGTCATGGCGGCCATGACCCAGGAGCGACGGGTAATGGTCTATTAGAAAAAAACATTGTCCTTGATATTGCATTACGCATTCAAACTATCTTAAATAATAATTATAACAATGTAGAAGTTAAAATGAGCCGGACAACAGATACCTTTGTCAGTTTGGACCAACGGACGAATGAAGCTAATGCATGGGATGCTGACTACTTTTTATCGATTCATTGTAATGCCTATAATGGTTCAGCAGATGGCTATGAGGACTATATTTATGTTGGATTGTCAAATTCATCTGTAACGGCTAAATATCAAGACATCATTCATAATGAGGTCACGAGTGTCAATCAATTAGATGACCGCGGACAGAAGCAAGCGAATTTTCATGTCTTACGGGAAAGTGCCATGCCGGCATTAATAACGGAAAATGGCTTTATTGATAATGACCATGACGCAGCCTTGCTAAATGACCCTTCCTGGCGGCAAACTGTCGCTAGAGGCCATGTCAATGGATTAGAAAGAGCCTTCAATCTCGAACGTAAGCAGGCTTCCGGAAAGTTGTATAGGGTCATTGCTGGATCTTTCAAGGACAGAAACAATGCCAAGGATCGCGTTCAATATTTAGATTCCAAAGGGATTCAATCCTTCGTTAACCCTATCTATATATCAGACGACTTATGGTACCGGGTCCAAGCAGGGGCATTTGAAAAACGTCAAAATGCTGAAAATCGTTTGACAGCAGTCAAAAAAGCCGGCATTAAGAAGGCCTTTATTTCCGTTGAACAAACAGACACAGTCAATAACAATTCGGGTAAAAGTTCAGGATATGCCATCTTAGGAGCGGTACAATTATCCCCGGAACAGATGAATCGTTACGCCCGGAAGGTGAATCCAGACGCACCTCTACTAGGGCAGTTTTATCTTAACTTTGGAACACAATATGGGATAAGGGGCGATATTGCTTTTGCCCAGGCCCTGCACGAGACAGATTATTTCCGATTTACTGGTAGCGTCAAAGCCAAACAAAATAACTATGCAGGGATTGGCGCAACTGGACCGGATCAACCCGGAGCCAGCTTTGAGACGCCAAGACAAGGCGTTCTCGCCCACATCCAACACTTGTTTGCCTATGCTACCTCAGAATCGTTGCCCAATATTCATGATTTAGTTGATCCGCGATTTAATCTCGTCGATAGAGGCAAAGCACCAACATGGCAGTCTTTAAATGGGAAATGGGCTGTTCCAGGAGACAATTACGGCCAATCTGTTCTAGACTTATACAGCAAAATGATCAACAATTCGATGACCGACTTAGAATCCATTTTAGCTGACATAAAAGAATAGTTTTTGTACCTGTGCCCCATCTAAGAAGTGAGTTCATTAAAAAGAAGGTTGCGTTCCGCAAACGCAACCTTTAGTAAATTCATCCACAATGCAGGCCTGACTTCTTTAATTAGCGATCCTCTACAACAATATACGTCGCCTTAATCGGTCCATGGACACCGACAACAAGATTCATTTCGATGTCAGCACTATTACTCGGCCCGCTAATGAAATTGACACACGAAGCCACATCCTCCCCGCTTTCAACACGCTGATGAATCTCTCTTGTCGCCTGCGACATTCTTGGAACGAGCGTGCTCTTGGGAATGATAGCAATATAAGTTGACGGCAGCAGACTCACTGATCGGCCTTTACCATTGTCGCTGAAAAGCACCACCGTCCCCGACTCAGCAAGCGTCACATCACTGAACGTAATACCTACATCCGCTTGCTCGGCGACCTGGATATTCTCATCTCCCATTGACGAATCCCACTTATGGATATCGATGCCCTTATTACTTAGAAGATCGAACGCATACTCGAGACCAAAAGATAAGAAACGCGGATCATCCCATGCGAGGACTGAACGCCCCTGATTGCTCTGAATCACTTGCTCCACAGTAGCACCGAGCTGTTCGACATTCGTTCGGAACACATCTGTATGAATTGCGGCGCATTGTTTTTCCAACACCTCAACCAAGTCATCTTCAGTGCTATTTTTTAACACTTCCCATTGAGGCTGGTGTTCCCATGACGGCCGTTTGACGCCTTGGGTATTCCGCTCCCGTCCTAAGTTATGGGCTATATTATCTAAAAATTGATCCCTATTTTGAATGGTGCCCTTCATCATCCGCACCTCCATTCTTCTGTCTCTTTTTAAACCAATCACGGAACCGATCTTTCTCCGGAGCTGGAAACTCACGGATATCCGTCCATGGTTTGACGGGGCCCGGGCCTTTTGAGATCGATCCTTCATTCACTAAAGGACTAGCAAGCGCTGGTGCCGCTTTCGTTCCTACCTTATATAGCCACGGTGATCCCGCACCTAATTCGAAACCTTTCATTGCCAGCCACTCACTTAAATCATTTTTCTTTTCTTCCTCGACGATGATTTGCCGATGCTTGATTAATTGTTCATGGAGCGGGATTTTCACAGGGCATGCCTCCGTGCAAGCCCCACATAGGGATGACGCATAAGGCAAATCTTTATGGTCCTCATAACCGTCAAGTAGCGGCGTTAGAACAGCACCGATTGGCCCTGAGTAAACGGAACCGTAGGCATGACCGCCGATGTGCCGGTACACTGGACAAACATTCATACACGCCCCGCAGCGAATACAATGCAAGGCTTCCTGAAATTCACTACCTAATATTTTGGATCTGCCGTTGTCGACAATGACTAGATGAAACTCTTCAGGACCATCAACATCTCCAGCTTCTTTCGGTCCTGTCAGGGCCGTCACATAACTGGTTAATTTTTGCCCAACCGCACTGCGGGTTAATAAACTGACCATCACATCTAGCTCTTCCCAAGTGGGCACGACGCGTTCCATCCCCATAACGGTGATCTGCGTTTCGGGGAGCGTACTCACCATACGGGCATTGCCTTCATTGGTTACAAGCGCAAATGATCCCGATTCGGCCACAGCAAAATTACATCCCGTAATCCCAATATCCGCTGATAAAAATTCGCGACGCAGTTGTTCACGCGCATAAGACGTTAGCTCCTCAGGGTTCTCCGTATTGGTATAACCGATTTTTTCTTGAAAGACATCTCGGATTTGCTCTTTGTTTTTATGCAAAGCCGGGGCGACGATATGGGATGGCGGGTCCTCATCAATCTGCAAAATGTATTCACCAAGATCACTTTCAACGACATCACAATCAATGTCTTCTAACGCGTCATTCAGACCAATTTCTTCCGTAACCATAGACTTTGACTTGACGACTTTATGAGCTTCTTTTTTCTCTGCAATCCCTTGAACATATTGATTAGCTTCTTCGGCGGTTGCAGCAAAATACACATGTCCGCCCCGTTCAGCCACCTTTTCACTCAAAAGCTGCAAGTAATAATCCAAGTTTTCCATGGTGTGGTGGCGAATCTCTGCACCAGCACTTCGCCACGCTTCCCAGTCTCCTAGTTCTTCAGCCGCATCCAAACGATTGGTTTGTAGTCGACCTTGAGCCGAACGGACCGCACCACGCATGAACTGATCATTCAGCCCCGTATCCACACGTGATGAGAATGCTTCTTCACTTATTTTCATTGCCATGATGCTTCACCTCGACTGTTAAGAACTTCGGCTATATGCATAACACGTATGGGCTTGCCTTGCCGGTCAATCCGACCTTCGATATTCATTAAACAACCCCCATCAGCGCCAATCAAGATGTTAGTCTCGGTATCCTCAATATGCTCAACCTTTTCATCAACCATCTGTTCCGAAATCGATGTCATTTTTACCGCAAATGTGCCGCCAAATCCACAACAATCTTGGCGATTTGGTAAGTCCACAAGCTCCAAACCTTCAACATTGTTTAATAGTTTAAAAGGCGCCTCTTTAACACCTAGTAATCTCGTCATATGGCAGGATGAATGGTAGGTCGCTTTGGCATTGAAGACAGCCCCCGTATCTTCAACATTCAAAACGTTTGTTAGGAATTGTGTGAGTTCATACGTCTTATGCTTAAGTTCCCTCGCCTTTTCCTCCCAACCCGGCTCATCAGCCAAAAGATGTTCATACTCATAAAACATATACGCGCATGACCCAGACGGTGTCACAACATACTCAGCATCTGCAAAAGTTGTGATCATATTCTTGGCTGTCTTTCTCGTCTGCTTATGGTAACCGCTATTGTATGCTGGCTGACCACAACAAGTCTGATTCTCAGGAAAATCAACCTCGCAGCCAAGTCTCTCCAACAATTCAACCGTGGCTTGTGCAGCCCGGACATAGAAAAGATCACATAAACAGGTGACAAACAATGATACTTTCATGAAAAAATCCCCTCTCGTTAAGCAGACAAATCAACCTGTTCCGTGTCACGGTTGTAACTTATGCCTTTCTTGATGGCTATCACTACGAGACCCAACACGATAACAAGAAGCAACGTTCCAATATTGAAACCAATGCCATTAATAACAACAAATCCCAATGCCCCGGCAAATACAACATAGAAAGCTGTCGGGATCAGCGTTTTCCGGATGATGGTTCCCTCCTTACCAAGCAGTCCAGCAGCCGCTGAGGCCGCAACAACGTTATGCACACAAATCATATTACCGGCGGCACCACCCACCGCCTGTAAAGCAACAACGGTCTCAGGAGTGGCTCCAATTGAATCACCGACACCGAATTGGAAAAGGGAGAACATCATGTTACTGATGGTATTACTGCCGGCAACAAAGGCCCCGATAGCACCGATCGTTGGAGCAACAACGGGCCAGACATCCCCGACGAGGTTTGACATGCTCTCAGCCAATACTAGTGGCATGCTTGCAAAATCAGCCGCATTCACACCTGAATTAATAAAAATTTGTACCATTGGCACCGTAAAAATCAACGCCGCCATGGCACTGACAACTGTCTTAAACGAATCTTTAACGGCGCGCCCATATTCAGGGGCCTTCATGCGATGCAGGAAGACGACAATCAACGATACGATAACAAAAACAGTTCCCGGTACATACAACGGTTGAGTTGATACCGTCATCCCCGTGCCAAATAAATCTTCTAAGGAAATGACCCAGGATTTTAGCCAACCGTTAAACGGTAGTGAAGATATACGCGTTACAACTAATAACACTGCCACTAATAAATACGGCATCCAAGCCGACATCATGCCAATTTTTCGTACAGGCTGTCCATCCTCAGTAACCTTTAGATTCCCGATCCATTCAGGATCCCAATTTTTTCGGTCGTCAAAATCCCAAGTTTGTTTCGGCATGAAAAGTCCTTTTCTTGCGGCCGGTATAACAATTGCCAAACCAATTAATCCGCCTAACAAAGCTGGAAATTCAGGTCCGAGAATATTGGCCACTAATGCGTACGGCACTGAAAAGGCAAAACCCGTAAAGATAGCGAATTTCCACACCGCGAGTCCTTCTCTAGCTGATTTTTTTTTGCCAAAAAATCGCGTTAACATCGCTGACAAAAACAGTGGCATTAAAATGCCCACAATACCATGGAAAATAGCCACTTCACCGCCAATCCCGTCAATGAAGCCCATATAACTCGTCCCGACTTCAGCGACACGTTCCCCTACGATATCTGAACCTTTTAGCCCTGAGTTCACTCCCACTAATATGGGAGTGCCAATCGCTCCGAAAGATACAGGCGTAGATTCAAGGATTAAAGCCACCATAACGGCGCCCATAGCTGGAAAACCAATCCCCACAAGTAACGGACCAACGATTGTAGCGGGAGCTCCCCATCCAGCTGCCCCTTCTAAAAAAGATCCAAATAACCAACAGATGATAATCGCTTGGATTCTCCGATCAGGTGTTATCGCTGTAAAGCCCTTACGAATGGTGTGAATCGCACCACTTTCCTTCAACGTGTTCAACAACAAAATAGCTCCAAAAACAATCAAACCAACTTCAAGTGCCGTAAATAGACCCTTGATTGCAGCCGCCCCAATCTGATTAGTTGGCACTTGCCAAACCAAACCAGCTACGATAACGGTTACAACTAGTGCAACAGGCATGGCCCATTTTGCCGGCCATCGTAAAATAACTAAGAATACAAATACTGAGATAATGGGAATAAGAGCGATGAGTGACAACATCCCTATGCTCATCTAATTAATACCTCCTTCATATTAAGATATGTTCATCTGGTCATCTGATGACTTAACACCATCTAAGACCCATTGTATAAAAAGCGCTTACATAATACAAGTCAATAAAAATATTTTCTTGCTCTTGAATATTGCTACGCCAGAAGATTAAGAAATCTGAATCCGGATGGCTTCATATGGAAACCACCCCGGTCACAATGCTTAACTTTATATCTTGATTTTTCATACTGTATTTGCTGCATTAGGTAAATATTTTAAAAGAATGTTCTCAACCTCAGTCAGATGGGACATCATTAAAGTTTCAGCTTCATCCGGTTGTCCTTGTTTAATCGCCTCATAAATTTGTCTATGTTCTTCATAGAGCCGATCAAGCGTTGTTTCTTTAGAATAGAGCCAAACACGTCTTGTCTCACGCATCGCCGCAACCATCGTTTCTGAAACACTATCCATAAGGTCAACTAAAAACCGGTTCTCTGAGGCCCTTACGATGGCCATATGAAAGTCCAAATCCGCTTTTTCACCAAGTTCTTCATCACCGTTCGCGTGTTTCATCGCTTCTAATGCTGCAAAAATGGGCTTCAGATCGGCTTCTGTAGCATGTTCAGCCGCTAATGACACACTTCCTTTTTCAAGGATCTTTCTTACTTGCAGCAAATCTTTGACATCCTTTTTATTCATCAGCACAGCTGTTAAAACGGATGATGACAAGGTTTTTGGATCAAATTCACGAATATACGTCCCTTCGCCTTGATGCATCTTTAAAATGCCCATCGCCCGCAGCGCACTTAAAGCTTCACGGATTGCCGAGCGGCCAACATTGAAATTTTCCGCAAGCTGCTCAACAGAATCAAGTTTGGCACCTGGTGATAAATCGCCTCTTTTTATCATATCTAATAGTTCATCTGCGACTTCCTCGTAGATCTTTCGGGTCCGAATTTGCTTATATACCAATCGTTCCACCCCTATTTGTTACATACTACCCCTATTTTAGCGAAGCAACCCTAGAGCGGCAATAAATAAAAGCATCGGTGTTTTTAATAACTTTTCCTAAATCCCCAAAAAGATTTGAAGTGATGAGATTCATAAAAGGAATTTGAAGCCGTTGTTGCTGTTTACCGCTGTATCCACAATATCCCCTCATTCGCACAGTATTGGTTCAAGAGCACGCCCGGCTGATCCATTTATAATATAGTAATAATATGATGAGAAGTATAGGGTTAACAAAAACCGAATGCCACATGTTCCACCAACCGTAATGAAAGTACCCCCAGGGACTTGGTAACAGCGTGATACTTTCATAAGTGAGCAACGCAATTTCCCAAAGGATTAAGTAACGCACTTTTTTTAACACCGAGCTGTTAAAAGGAAACCCATTGATTATCATCATATTAACAGGCGGTAGCAGTGCTAAGTGTGCAGGAATTGCCCTCCAGTCAACCCCATTTGAGAAGTACCAGTAGCCATGGTATTTAACATCAACATAAATATCAAAACTTTGTTGAAGTGCAATTGTAAAAACCCAAATATGAGCAATTTGAATGGATGATAATCGTTTATTTGTTTTAAATGCAATGAAGTTAAAGACAAGTGTTGCGATGATTAATCCGATCATAATTTTACTCCTTTGTGAATACAATTCCCATTCCACAGATTACCCATACTCTCACGTGGTCTTCAAAAAAATGTAATATAAATTTTTGTTTAGGGTAAGTCCATTATCTATGGTAAAATAATCTAATTGATATTGTTTCGAAAGCGAGGGGTTTTGTGAACAAGGGATTGATTTACGGTCTGTTACTATGTTTGATGATGGTTTGGGGCTTTAACGTGATCGCCATTAAAGTTTTGGTTGATTATTTTTCACCAATAACTATACAGGCGTTTCGAATCTTAACTGCCGGAATCGTCGTTTTGGGTGTCCTTCTCGCGAAAAACGAGTTCAGAAAATTGAACAAAAAAGAAACTGGATATATTGCATTGATTGCCTTAACGGGTGTATTCGCCCATCATTCTCTTTTGGCGACTGGCCTCTCACAAACAACCGCATCTAATGGCGGGCTGATTTTAGGATTAGTACCGTTAACAACCTCTATATTTGCTATGTTGTTTCTCGGTGATCGGCTCACCCCTTTACGCTTGCTTGGTATTGTTCTGGGGTTTGTGGGCGTCGCCTTTGTCGTCCTTAATGGCAGCGGGGGAATTGGGAGTGCGTCACTAGGCGATCTATTCGTTCTTTTAGCTGTTTTGTCTCAGGCCACAAGTTTCGTTTTTATTAAGAAGGTCACACAAACACTGGACGCTCGTCTTATTACTGGCATAATGCTCGTAAGCGGATCGATCCTCCTCTTTCTCGTTGGCAGACAAATTGAGCCAGCAGGACTCGAGACGTTCGGTACAGCGCCTGGATGGATTTGGCTGATTTTTCTAGGTTCTGCTGTTCTAGCTACTGGGCTTGGTCACATGCTGTTTAATAACGCGATTCAACATCTTGGCGCTGGGGAAACAGCGATTTTCAATAATCTTGTCCCGTTCTTCTCACTCATTGGCTCCTACGTATTTTTAGGAGAAATCATTCACTTTGGTCAAATTTTTGGGTTCATTTTTATCATGGCAGGCGTCATTCTCGGAACTGGCGTTATTGAACACCGGAGACATTTTGAAGAAATCAACGCAAAGAAAATTAATCATCACTAAAAAGTAAAGGTGCCTGAAGAAAATATGGCAGGCACCTCTTGACCAGGCCAATTCCTCTTCCAACCATGTTATTCTCCACAAAAATCATTCCATTAGTTTAAAACAACTATTGCATTGCATTCAGCCTCAATGTTTGGTATATTGTAATTATAATTATATTCGCTTTACTTCAATATAAAGTTGAAGTGAGGATAGAGGTGCAAAGACCATCAGTAAGCTTCCTGAGGAGAATGAGCTCTGTTGACGGTTGCCGAAAGGGGGATTTGCCGAAGTGAGCAGATACTCATCATTCTGTTGCACTGGTTTTGCGTTGAACAAATGCAGAGCTGTCATATAGCGATTCTGGCTATATGGAGGGCTATCTCACGCATCATAACGGGAATTGACGATGATGCACCAACGGCCCTCGTTGGTGTTTTTTGTGGTTTTAAGTTATGATGAGATACCCTCTATTCATACTTACCGTCCCCCCAAGTCTGTGTGAGTAGTACCCGAATCCATGAATAGAGGTGGCAAGAATGAATTTTGGTAACGTTCTAACTGCCATGGTCACACCTTTTGACCAAGATGGCAACATCGATTACGGAAAAACTGAAAATCTGATCAACCATTTAATTGCCAATGGGACAGATGCGCTGGTTGTCGCTGGCACCACCGGCGAATCGCCAACGCTCTCGAAAGAAGAAAAACTTTCTTTATTACAGTTCGTCATGAAAACGGTGAAGAAACGTATTCCAGTGATTGCTGGTACAGGTTCTAACAACACTCAAGCTTCTATAGAGCTGACGAAGCAGGCTGAAACCATCGGGGTTGACGGCATTATGCTCGTCACACCCTATTACAACAAACCGTCTCAAGAAGGTATGTTCCAGCATTTTAAAACCGTTGCTGAAGCCACAACGCTGCCGGTGATGCTCTATAACATTCCTGGTCGGAGTGCTGTCGGCATGACCGCTGAGACAATCATCCGCCTATCGCAGATTAACAATATTGTCTCCGTTAAAGAGGCTAGCGGCGATCTTGATCAAATGACTAAGATTATTCATGAGACCGATGCCTCATTCACTCTATATAGCGGAGAGGACAGCCTGACACTTCCGACGCTTGCCATTGGCGGAGACGGTATCATCTCGGTGGCTTCACATGTTATCGGCAATGATATGCAGGAAATGGTTCGCAGCTATCTGCGTGGTGAACCGCAAAACGCGGCTGCCATCCACCAGAGCATACTGCCGATCATGAAGTCGCTATTTATGGCACCAAGTCCGGCCCCTGTTAAAGAAGCACTTAAACTTTCAGGTGTGGATGTTGGATCGGTTCGGCTGCCACTAATGCCATTAGATCAAGAAGAAAAACAATCACTTGAGCACACGTTGCATTTCGTTACCCATAACGTGGCAGGTTAACCATTATAGTGATTCTATACAGCACGATTTATAAAAAAAGCTGGCCCGTGAGCCAGCTTTTTTTGTGCATGAAATGATACGATTGTCGGTTCTAAAATGGGAACGGTCCAAAGGCATCCAAAAATTGGCTGATCAAGGACGCTTTGGATGGCGCTACAACGTAGACAGCTACACCGAGGGCATTAAATTCATCAATGCGCTCACGCAACTGCGTGAGATAAGCTCGACACACTGGTCAACCAAGATGGCGAACGAAAACCACCATTGTCATTTGTCCATGATGAGTCATCTCTTCAAGCGTGATCATAGCATCTTGTTGAGTTTCAAATTGGACTGCCATTAGACTCCCTCCCATTCACAAAACGATATTTATTGAACCTGCAGAACGATTTTTCCTGCATTCTTGTTCTGTTCCATGTATTGATGGGCTTCGTTGACCTCTTTCCAGCTCCAAACCGAATCAATCACAGGCTGCAAACGACCTTGATTAAATAGCGGCAATGCAAATTCAGAAAAGCGTCGGGTGAGATCAATCTTTTGTTCAACTGTTCTCGATCGAAGAGCGGTTCCAATCACTTGGATTCTTTTAAAAAGCAATTGACTTAAATCGACATCGCTAACTTTGGCACCGCCCATGACACCGATCAAAACCAACCTTCCGTCAACGCCAAGTGACCGGATATTTTGTTCCCAGTACGGAGCACCAATGAAATCAAGAATGAGATTAACACCTGTTCCATGGGTTGCCTCTTTCACCTTTGATTCAAACGGTCCTGCTTTATAATCAATCGCTGTTTCAGCACCAAGCGATAGACAAAAATCCCTTTTTTCATCTGTTCCTGCAGTCACAATGGATCTCGCTCCAGCTTCACGAGCCAGTTGAATAGCTGCGGTACCAACGCCGCTGGCACCAGCATGAATTAACACGCTTTGGTTTTTGCCTAAGCCGCCCAGTTGGAACATATTTAAATAAGCGGTCAAAAACACTTCTGGAATCGCCGCTGCTTCCTCAAAGGAAAGTGAATCTGGTATGGGCATCGCCATATCCGCAGGAATCGTCACATATTCGGCGTAACCGCCACCGGGCAGCAACCCAAATACCCGATCACCTTTTCTCCAACCTTGGACATTTTCACCAGTCTCTTCAATGACACCGCTCATCTCAAGGCCCAGGATCGGTGATGCTCCTTTTGGGGGTGGATAGTTCCCCTGCTTTTGCATTAGATCGGCGCGATTCAGTGCCGTTGCTTTGACTTTAACAAGCAAGTCTGAAGCCGATATTGTCGGTTGCTCGGTGTCACCTATATATAGTTGTTTGAATTCGTCTTCTACAAGAATCGCTTTCATTGCCGCTGCCTCCTACTTTAACAGTTTGGGATCAGATAAGCTGTTATTCTGAAGGTTCACTTACTTTGACCAATTGTTTTCCGAGATTTTCACCTTTAAATAACCCTAGAAAAGCCTGCGGAACATTATCAAAACCTTCAACAATCGTTTCTTCGTATTTGATTCTACCTTCAGATAACCATTTACCGAGATCCTGTGTGCCTTCTTTAAAACGATCAGCATAATCTTGAACCACGAATCCTTTGATCATGGCATGGCTTTTAATAAGTTTCGGTTGGATTCTGGGTCCTAAATCATCGTCTGTCTTGTTATATGATGAAATCGCACCACATACGGGAATACGCGCAAAGTCATTCAATCTATTCATAACCGCATCAGATATTGGACCGCCGACATTATCAAAATAAACATCAACACCATTCGGACATGCTTCATCAAGCGCCTGCTCCATGTTGTCAGTTGTTTTATAATTGATCGTCGCATCAAATCCGAGTTCTTGCTCAAGGAATGTCGTTTTCTTTTCCGATCCGGCAATCCCAACAACGCGGGCACCCTTTATCTTTGCTATCTGACCAACAACCATTCCAACAGCACCAGCTGCACCGGAAACGACAACCGTTTCGCCTGCTTTCGGCTGACCAATATCAAGCAAACCAAAATACGCTGTCAGTCCAGTCATCCCAAGGACACTTAAATAAGCCGATAAAGGAGCAATCGTTTCATCAACTTGACGTACAGTTGTTGCTTCGACAGTATTGTATTTCTGCCAGCCTAGCATCCCAATGACTTTATCCCCTACTTTTAAGTGATCGGATTCCGATTGAACAACTTCTCCGACAATACCACCGGGAATAACTTCATTGACTTGGAAAGGCTCGACATAGGATTTCGCATCACTCATTCTCCCCCTCATATATGGATCAACTGAAAGATATAAAGTGCGGACGAGCACTTCACCAGCTTTCGGATCAGCGATAGGAACCTCTCTAAATTCAAAGGTTTCCTCGGTCGGCATCCCGTTTGGACGGGCCGCAAGTAAAATTTGTTGATTTTCCATGCTCTCTGTCATACTATCACTACTCCATTCTATATATAAAAATTGACGAATTACTTTGTGCACAATTTAATTGCTTACAAGTGAATTCTACAAATAAAACATGCATCCGTCAAAAATAACCTCTTACCTTATTTAAATAGAGTTGACATTTGCGGCTCATACAATTAGTTTTTAAAGAAGAAAAATGAAAGGATGCAATATAATTAATGGATATGATGAAGCTAAGCAACCACCTCTGTTTTTCCATATATTCACTATCAAGAGAAATTAATAAAATGTATCGACCGTTTCTAGACGAACTTAATTTAACCTACACCCAGTATCTCGTTTTACTTGTATTATGGGAAAGAGAAACGTCTTCCATCAAATCGTTGGGTGAAGCTCTTTATCTTGATTCTGGCACATTGACCCCCTTGCTGAAACGGATGGCTGATCGGAATTTGGTCAATCGAAAGCGAGCGGCTGACGATGAACGAAAAGTGTATATTTCACTAACAGAAGAAGGACAAGAACTGAAGGAAAAGGCAACAGAAATCCCTGTCAAACTTATCGAAAAGAGCGGCCTGACTAAAGAAGAACTGACAACAGCCCTTTCCGATTTCTCAGGGTTGCTGGACAAGATCCAAGACGCTAATTCGAAGTAGACCTGCGCGTACTTATCATCAGTACAGAGTTTCATTAACATATCATTGAATCAAAGGTTGATTTAGAGCACTGAAACGCTTGGGTTTCAGTGCTCTTGCTTATTCAGTCGAGAACTAAAGGGTCAATAATCCACAATGTTGACTTTGTTCAATTTATATTATATAATTTAATTTGTTTAATATTAATTGAAATAATTGAACAAAATCCGTTCTAAGTAAGGACTTAGTCCGATTTAAAACAACAAAGAGGGTGACAACACTGAACACAGTTAAAACAGCATTCGTATTAATTGATGTGCAAAAGGAAAGTGAATTCGGCATTCATGGCGTGAATGCCGTTGTAGACAACGCTAAGCTATTAATTGATGAATGTCGGAAAGTGGGTATTCCCATCATATACACCCGCCACATGAACCGCAAGGATACCATTGGTCTATCCAACGAAGAACCTCTAACTAAAGATGGCCAACCTGTCTTTTATAATGATGGCACGGCCGCAGTCGATATTATTGATAAAATCAAACCTGAACAACACGATATTGTCATTGATAAATATCGCTGGAGCAGTTTTTACGATACCAGTTTAGACTTGATCCTTAAAAGCATGGGCATCGAACATTTAATCATGGGTGGATTGGTTACAGACGGTTGTTTAATGACGTCCGTATTTGATGCGTATTTCCGTGATTATCAAGTCAATTTAGTTAAAGATATCTGCGGAGCTACAAATGAAGGCGCACAAATGGCCTCCATTTTAATTATGGCTAATTGGGTCTATGACCTCGCCGTTTACGATACATCTGAGATAATCAAGAAGCTCTCTGGCCAATCGTATAGAAGTTGGGAATCGCCCTATCCCGATCAATTACAATTCACACCGGAAAACATGCGCCAAGTATTTGATAAATTAAACCAATAAAGATATTCAACTTTTAAAAAAGGAGATAAAAATATGTGGAGAAAAACAAAACTTCTTGCCTTAGCCGCGATTTTCATGCTGTCGATCGCTCTATCAGCGTGTGGGAGCAATGATAGCAAAAACAATGATACCGCAAATAGTGACAGCAAAGATCATCTCGGCCAAAAGGAATTAACCCTTCCTTACGTTTCATGGGCATCAGCTACGGCTAGTAATAACGTGATGAAAGTGGTCCTTGAAAATGCGGGTTATGATGTCACCTTGAAATCTATTAATTCTGGAGCGATGTACACGAGTCTTGCTAATGGTGAAGCCGATGCATCCGTTTGCATATGGCTGCCGCACACAGATGCAAAATATTGGAATCAATATAAAGATAAGCTTGTTCATCTGGGTCCAAACATTGAGGGAGCACCACTCGGTCTTGCAGTCCCCACATATATGGAGGACATTAACTCCATCAAGGATTTGGCCAAAAACACAAATTCAATCGGCGAAAAATTAGATTGGACCATCACCGGAATTGAACCTGGAGCCGGACAAATGACGGTAACAAAAAACGAAGTTATGCCAAAATACGGACTGGATAAATGGGAATTGCAATCCAGTTCTTCACCTGCAATGGCTTCAGCATTGAGTCAAGCCATTGAGGATAAAAAACCAATAGTTGTGACACTCTGGTCACCTCATTGGGCATTCTCAAAATTTGATTTAAAATATTTAAAAGATCCGAAAAACCTTTATGGAGACCCTGACAACATCAATACCATTGTTCGGAAAGGCCTAAAAGACGATGCTCCAGCAGCCTACAAAATTCTTAATCAATTTAAGTGGTCAAAAGACCAAATCGGTAAAGTGATGGTCATGATCAATAACGGTATGGATCCTGCCAAGGCGGCGAAAAAATGGGTTAATCATCACCAAGATATGGTCAACAAATGGACAAAAGGTGTTAAATAATTATAAAACAATAACGTGTTAAAAAAACCTCTTGAACAATGTCGTTTAAGAGGTTTTTTTAACGGGAATCACTACGACTAATAGAACGGTTGCAAAAAATCTCTCACATTTTTGATGATTTTTGCAACGTATCTCCAGGTTATCACGTCTTATATAGAGACTATGAATTTTAAAGAGGTGTTATTATGAGTATGAAAACTTTGTTGACAACTGCTGTAGCAGGGGTAATAGCGTTATCGGGTTGCGGTCAAGGAAACCTAAATGACAGTTCTAGCGGAGCGACACAAAGTCAGAATCAAGAACAGCAAGATGCCTCTAATCAAATAGAAAAATCAGATAAAACCAAAGATACTCAGGAAGAACGTTTAGTTAGTGCCGCAGAAACAAAGACACCATCATCTGATAAAAACGGGACATCTGACACATTCGACAAGGACAGAGCACGAGTTGTCCTTACCGAATTTGAAAAAGCTTTTAATAAAGTGATCAATTATACAGATGATCAGCAAAGGCTCAAAGCATTTGACACCAAACAAGCGTTAATCACCCATTTCAAGCATTTCATGTCAAAGAACCTCGCTCAGTCGATGGTTCATACGTACTTTAAAGAAAAAGAAGATGGCGTGTATGTCGTGGCGACGGAGGCACCAACCTTTCTGAAAGAAGATCAGCCATTCACCTTTAGTAAAACTGGACCAGACATGGCAAAGGTTGTGCAAGAACGTCGGAATGAGCTTATCGGTCACGTGAATATGGAATTCATCCTGACCAAAAAGGATAACAGATGGATCGTGAAAACAGTTAACAGAAAACAGCTTAATGAATAGTCAGCAGGATGGGACCGTTCCTGATTTTGCATGCAACCGTTCCAAAATGGGCTTGAACCGTTCCAATTTTGCTCCTGACCGTTCCAATTTTGCTTGCAACCGTTCCAAAATTCATATTAACCGTTCCTTTTAATCATTTGACCCTGCATCATATAACTTGTCAAAGGACAGTGTGTAGAAAGTGGTTCTATTTTCACCATCTGAGGGTAAATTCAAATCCTTTAATAACTGCCATGCGACTTTTCGTGAGGTGAGATGAAGAAAATCACGACATTGACGATTCGTTATTTTAGAACCAAAAAGCAAAAAGTAATCTAGCAGCGCTTGCTTATGTGCTTTTTTTGAGACACATTGACATATGGAACAGTACCATTCGCCAAATTTCCGTGTCATTGAATATTTCTTACAAGCTGGACATTGCACACCACAGATAATATTATTGACATCAATTGAATAGGTTTTGAGAATATTCGTATCAACAGGATTATGTTTATTAAGCAACAGAGTCATAATTTTGTTCATATTAGACAGTGTAAGCATTGGCTTAGGATGTATATGATGCAGGGAGAGGATTTTCTCAAGCACTTGTTCAACACGTATGACTTTTTGAAAGCCTTCTTGATTTTCAGGTTTTGCTTTTAATATGGCATGGGCATTGCTGCTTACAACGAGGTAATCTATTGGTAGGTGTACTTGATTCGATTGCATTAGCCTTTCAAGAAGGTGCTTTTGTCTTCTTACTTGTGCCAGGGGATTGAGGTAGGCTCTTTCTTTTTTTGACTTAGTTTGTATGAGTTGGTTAAAGGTGTTATCAAAAAACAAAGTACCAGACATATGTTTTACTTCAATGATCACAGCTAAATGGGAAGAAATGACTAAACTATCGATCTGAAATGAAGTGTTGCTGGTCGTTGGCAACCGGAGGTCGTTAAAAATGTGGAAATCTTTGTCCGGAAGTTCTTGCAAATAATATTGTAACTGATGTTCACCTCTATAACCTGATTCTCGACTTTTCTGGTCTTCTTCAATATCAGACCTCTTATCATGATTAAGAGGCAACCGTCTTAGCAATGCTTGATCCTTGTAAACTCTAAGTGGAATGTCTAATTTTTTGTGAATCAATCAACCACATCCTCACCCAAATGAATTATTATAAAGCTGGGACAAAAGTATATGAGTCAGAGAATCATCCGAACTTGTTTATTAATCAGTTCGGATGATTTGTTTACACTTAAAGAAAGTATAAGTGCAACTAAGGCTTTCGCCATTAAGGCCTGGCGATAAGCCAAGTTTCTTTAAAATAGTCATTCCTGTCATCGCTTCGTCAAAATACTTCGCCTTCCGCGGGCACGGCCTCAGCTAACTTGGTAAAGAAAACCGTTTACCAAGTGGATCTTCGGCTCGTGCTCCTGCATCTTCAAGCCTATTCAGGGAAGCAAGATGCTTCGTCGCAGTCCAAAGAAGCTTATTCTAAGGCGTTCGTGCTGTTCCCGCGGGAGTCTACGCATTTTGACGACGCTTAGACCTTGCTCTCATATCTTATTGTTCGGGAGACTTTACCTCTTTGGAACAGTTTCTACTTCAGGTTGTTGTTCAAAATCGTCTGTGACGGCGCCTTTTGATGAACAGGACACATTATGCGCATATTTTCCAAGGGCACCTTTGGCATACAGCTTAGGTGCTGTCCAATGTTTGCGGCGCTCATCTAATTCGTCTTCTGTTACAGCCATTGTAATTTCCTGTAGATCCGAATCGATAGTCACCTCATCACCTTCTTTGAGTAAGGCAATCGGCCCGCCGACTTGTGCTTCGGGCGCGATATGACCAACGACTAACCCGTGCGTGCCGCCCGAGAATCGACCGTCTGTCAATAGCGCGACTTTCTCGCCAAGCCCTTTCCCTACAAGAATCGATGAAATAGATAACATCTCCGGCATCCCCGGTCCGCCTTTAGGACCTTCATAACGAATAACGAGGACATCGCCTTCGTTAATCTTATTATTGATCACAGCATCTGTCGCTTCCTCTTCTGTATCAAATACGCGAGCCGGCCCCGTATGGCGTTTGACTTTAAGACCCGATACTTTAGCCACAGCCCCTCTTGGCGCTAAATTTCCTTTTAAAACAACGAGTGGGCCAGTTGTTCGATAAGGTTTGTCTAAAGGTAGAATAATATTCTGATCTTCCGGCAAAGCGGACGCTTCCTCAAGGTTTTCAGCAATCGTCTTACCTGTAACCGTCAAGCAATCTCCATGAAGATAGCCGGCTTCATAAAGGTATTTCATGACAGCAGGAACTCCGCCGATATGATATAAATCTTCCATTACATATCTACCGCTTGGTTTCAAATCGGCAATATGCGGCACTTGCTTTTGAATCCGGTCAAAGTCATCAATACTTAAATCGACATTAGCGGAATGCGCAATCGCCAATAAATGGAGAATCGCATTGGTAGATCCGCCTAAAGCCATCACAACGGTAATAGCATTCTCAAAAGCCTTCTTCGTCATAATGTCCTTTGGATAGATGCCTTTTTCTAATAGATGATAAGCCGCTTCACCAGCTTGATTACAATCTATTCGTTTATCTTTAGATTCAGCAGGGTGAGACGAACTCCCCGGCAAACTCATCCCCATCGCTTCTACAGCGGACGCCATGGTATTTGCTGTATACATGCCGCCGCAAGAACCGGCTCCAGGACAGGCATGACACTCAATGCCCTTAAGTTCATCGTCACTGATATCACCGTTATTATGTTTGCCGACACCTTCAAAAACCGAGACAATATCTAGTTTTTCGCCGTCACGAAACCCTGGGGCAATCGAGCCGCCATAGACAAACAAAGCAGGAACTTCTGATCGCGCAACCGCAATCATACACCCAGGAATATTTTTGTCGCATGCACCGATCGCAACAAAGGCATCCATATTTTCAGCCTCAGTTACAGTTTCGATAGAGTCACCGATGACTTCCCGGCTAGGTAACGAAAACCGCATGCCTTCTGTCCCCATAGAAATCCCATCAGATACCGTAATCGTGTTAAAAACAAGCGGAACCCCGCCGGCATCCTTAGCCCCTTGCTTCGCACTCTTCGCTAAATCATCTAAGTGGATATTACATGGCGTCACTTCACTCCATGTACTGCCAATGCCAATCATCGGCTTTTTAAAGTCCTCATCGGTCACCCCAACGGCACGAAGCATCGCCCGATTAGGAGCTCTCTTCTGGTCATCGAAAACTTGACTGCGAACACGTAAATCTTTTTCCATAATCTATTCTTCCTCTCTCTCTTTTATATAACTATAAAACATATTGCAGAATGGTTCAACAAATTTATATGTTCAGATAATTAATTGTAGAATTTTTGAATTAAATGATAGACTATCACCCTTCCTTCGAGAATAATTAAGTTTTTTCACCATACATATCCTCCAAAGTACATCTCAGTCCGTCTTCATATGACGTACGTGGCAATGGCCCCACCCATTTTTCGTATTTTTCTCCATTTAAGATAACGGGTTCTTCGTTCAGATAAAATAACTCGACCACTTCCCGCATATCTGAGTTAAATAGACCTAGTAGCCTAATCATGCTTTTATTAATCGTTGAAACCCGCTTAGTGTAATTTGTGAGAGACCGAATCGTTTGAATAAGTTCCTCACCTGTAATGACACCATATCCGGGAATATTCCAATTCTGTCCATAAGCATGATCATTTAAAGATAAATTAACGATGGCCTTTGCACCATCCGGGGTGAAAATGAATTCTTTGGCTACTTTTTGGCTTCCCACAAAACTTGCCTTATTATTTCTCACAACGTTTTTAAGTGTTACATTCAAAATGGTTCTCTCCGCTTTTGGACCAAAGAAATCCGGAAAATGAGCAAACAGTGCCGGAACACCGGAACGTTTTACTAATCTTTCAACCTCAAGACGAATGTTCCCTTTTTTAGTATGAGGATTCTTTGGACTCATCTCATTTACTATCTGACCTGGACTCCTCCCATAAGCGTAAATATTATCAACAATGGCGAGTTTAGCAGACTCACTTTTTGCCGCATCAACAATATTATTCATCAATTGAGCTAGTTCCTTTTCCCACCGGGCATACGGTATGTTTACCGAATGAAAGATCACATCAACTCCAGAAGCCGCCTTTCGTAAATCCTCTAGTTGAAACACATCACCTGATATTGTAGTCACATTTGGATCCTCACCAAATAACCTTTCTAGTTTATGCTTCGTTCGCGCAAAGGCTTTGACGGGTATACCTCTGCTAGTTAGTTCTTGAACAATTGAATACCCCATTCCCCCTGAAGCTCCTAATACTAACGCTTGATTCATTATTGTGTCCTCCTTATAATTAATTGACCAGTGTTCAATTAATTATAAAAAAATTAACCAATGGTTTTCAGAAGAAAATTCACATGTGCCTGTGCCATATCTTTGACCTCGTCATAACGCTTGATATGTCTACAATAATGAGTAACAAAACCGTGTAAGGACAAAAATATAGACCATATCTCATGGATAGTGATTGGCTTCTCACATAAAGCATTCAGACTTTGAGCGAACTTCGCATACGTTTGATTCGGCCCTTGATTGATAAAATTCCTGACTTCATCATCTTTAATCAAAAACATAATCTCATAATGACTTTGATAAGTGAGACCAAATTCTATAAAGCCTAACAAGACCTGCTTTGCTTTTCGCTTGTTATCCATCTCTAGTTCCATAATGGCATCTAATTTTTGATCTAACATTTGAAAATGGTCTTCAACCAAAGCATAAAATAACTCTGCCTTATTTTGAAAATGATAATAAATGGCGCTATGGCTGCAGTCCAATTCCTTTGCGATTTGCCTCATTGACACATGTTGGTACCCTTTGTTGACAAAGAGATGTCTTGCCGCATCCATAATCATATCTATTGTTAATTCTTGACTTACTGGTCTTCTAGGTGACATGATTTCCTCCTTATTGACCACCGTTCAATAAAATCATATGCTAACCATACTTAATTGTCAACACTCTTAATCCTGATCCATTAACTCTAAAGCCCCCGCGACATCAAATTCACTAGGCTCAATTTCTGTTGGCTTATCTAAGGCAAGCTTGGCAAGTTCAGCGCCTAAATAAGGTCCGCTCGTTAAACCTGAAGCGCCGAGCCCGTTAGCCATGAGCAGGTTTTCATAGTTTGGTATTGGACCGATCACAGGTAGTGACCCAGGTGTAAATGGCCGAAAGCCAACCCTTGTCTCTAACAAAGTACTATGAGCTAAACCCGGCGCAATCGCCAAGGCTTTATCAAAAATTTCATGTAATCCACCCGCAGTTACCCGGTAATCAAATCCGACATGATTTTCATGCGTCGCTCCGACGACCACGCGGCCATCCCCAAATGTAAGTAAATACTGATCATTAGGCGGCATAATCACTGGCCACTTACTTGAATCCATGTCAGGGAGGTCAAGGTGAACAATTTGCGCTTTCTGTGTTGTGACTAATAAATCCATACCTAAGGGGGTCAGCAGCTCTTTTGCCCACGCACCTGCAGTGACAACAACCTTATCAGCATGTAAAGTCCGCCCCTCTACATTGATGCCAGTTATCCGGTTGTCCTCAAAGTCAAGCGTGGCATCTGCGTGAATAAAGGAGG
The DNA here is from genome assembly GCF_900178005.1 of Tuberibacillus sp. Marseille-P3662. NCBI lineage: Bacteria > Bacillati > Bacillota > Bacilli > Caryophanales > Sporolactobacillaceae > Tuberibacillus > Tuberibacillus sp. Marseille-P3662. The sequence goes on from NZ_FXBS01000006.1 coordinate 1,615,957, forward strand.
CGCCATGCTTCTTCGCAGCATTGATCAAAGACTGGCGAAGTTTTCTCCCATTGACACGAGCAGCACCACTAACATGAACAGAACCATACTGTTCCGACAGTGGTGGAAACTGCGCCTGTGTTTCATCAGGTGACAGCCGAGTAATCTCGCCCATTTCCGGTGCGTCATCACGTCGTTTTAACGCTCGTTCCACCATCTTATCAAGTTTGGTCTCATCTGTATGAAGACTGATGGCGCCAACACGGTCATAACCTGTGTCCGCTTCACCATCTGCCTCTAGCGCTTTAATCAGGGTCGGATAATACCCCGCACCGCCTTTGGCTAATTTATACCAAGATTTATTTCGACGCTGTGAGAGCCAGGGACAAACAATCCCAGCCGCGGCATCCGTCGCCTGCCCCGGGTCTTCGCGATCAACCACAGTGACGTTAGCTCCTGCTTTAGCAAGATGATAAGCTGTCGACGCTCCAAGAATCCCCGCTCCAACCACAATATAAGTTTGCACTAAAAAAACACCTTTTCCATTTTAATTCTCTACTACTCTATTATTTTACAAAATATTTTGGTGGGACTCAATTGTGGATGAGTATGAAGATAGTTCTTGGATGTCGTGGATAAAATAAAAAGTGGCCTGGCCTCTTTTGCAAAAAAAGAGTGAACGATTAAAATCGGCATCTTCAACAATAACCGGCCGTACCATAACCCCATCCTCCGATCATTAAGTGTCTTTTATACAGTCTTTAAAACAGGTTAGGGGGCTCCACCCATTTGGCAAGCCCCATTATTATCTATAACATTTACATTCAGATCAGCATCACTGTTCAATGTGTCGCTCAAAAAACTCGAGTATCTTCTTATATACTTGAATTTCATTCTCTTTTTTTGAGAACCCATGGCCTTCATCCTCAAGAACAATGTATTCGACGTCTATTCCCTTCTCTTCAAGAGCTGCAACAATTTGATCCGATTCTTGCTTCACCACACGCGGGTCATTAGCCCCCTGTATCACAAGCATCGGGTTCGTCATTGAATCTAAATAAGTGATCGGTGAATCATTGACAAATCGCTCCTTGTCCTTTTCAGGTTCGCCCAACCAAATCTTCATAATGGGTTTCCAATGCTCCGGAACTGAATAATAAAATGACAACAAATCACTTGGACCAAAGATATCGACGACGGCTTTAAATAAATCTGGATGCCGTCCAGCAAGTAGCAAGCTCATATATCCTCCATAGCTGCCGCCAAGAATCAATAACTTATCAGGACTACTATAGCCAGTGTCAAACAGCCACTCGATCCCTTTAACACAATCCAGCCGCGGTCCATGACCCCAGTCACCTTCCACCATTTTCACATACTCAGAACCATACCCTGTACTGCCCCGAAAATTAGGCGCAAATATATGATACCCTTTTGCCAGAATGACTTGGAATAGAGCACGGAACGATTTTCTCTCAGCTGCCTGCGGTCCTCCATGCGGCCAAAAGACAGTATATCCATTGGCGACATCTTCCTTTGCCTTAAAGAATAAAGCTTCAATTGACATGCCATCAAACGATTGATAAGTGACAACGTCGGGATCAACTAAATCCTCTTCCGGAACACCTAGCGCCCGGTTCTCCGTTAATTGTATCCATTCAGTACTGTTATCCTCACATTGAAACAAGTTATGAGGCTTGGTCGCACTTCGGCCTAAGACGTACATGTTGCCAGAATCGGCGACTTGCAGACTTTCAATCACAGCTGTTGGTTGCGAAAGACTTTTATACTTTTGATTGTCAATTCTGAACTCATATAAGCGATCTTCCACACCCTTTTCAGTCACAAGGTAAAGACAGTTCGACGCCTGATGATCAACCAGCTCTTTCATATTTTCATTAGGTAATGTCAAAACTTTATTAAAGGTTTGGTCTTTCAAATGAAATGTCGCTAAATAAGAAAAGTCACTTTCATAATTGGTCAAGAAATAAACGACATCATTGCTTGTATAGACAGCATCAGATACCGTATGCACTTTCGTTGGATCTGGTGTCAGTGAAAACTCATCACCATTAATATGAACATAAGCCTGCTGATACGTATTCGAGAAAGCATTAACAAAAACAAAACTATCCTCTTGTGGACTAACAGACGCTATAAAGTTTGCGGCATCTTGACCGCTTCTGAGTAACTCATCCTCCCCTGTTTTCAAATCGCGCTTTCTAAGATTCAAAAAGTTTGGATTATCTTCACTCGTCACATAATACAGCCGTTCACCATCTTGAGACAGATGGGCATAATAATACTTTTCTTGGTTCTCTCCAGTAATAACCGGCTCCGGTTGTCCGCCATCTGGAGGCAGAGCGTAGATCTGATAATTCTCATCACCGTCATTGTCAAATCCCGTCAATATGTAACGACCTTTTGGATCAAATTTTACAAAATCGCTTGCCTGATCCTCAAAACAGATTTGATAGGGATAAGTATGGGGCAAGTCCATTGCCCAAAGGTTCATTTTTCCATCAAGATTACTATTAAAGACGAGTTTGCTTTCATCTTGACTAACGGCAAAATGACTAATGGTATAGGTTCGAAAATACTGTTCAATATCCCGTTGTTTCGAAAAGTCAATCATAAAACATCCCCCTTTTTTTAATCTTCTATTAATTATATCACAGTTTTAGTCATGGCTTACGATTATGTGACCTCTATTTCGCCGAACCGCACATATCTATTGCAAATACAGCAATGGTTTAGGAAAGATCAGGGGCCATTGTTGATACATCTAACTTTCGTTATAATAACCCTATATAGCTTGAAGGAGTATTCACATAATGAATCCAAAAGAGATGGAAGACAAAATTATCAACAACTACAAGAACGACGAACACATGATGATTCTTGTATTCGCACAATGGTGTATCAATAACGACCTTGATCCAACCGAATTGTACTTAAAGGCATATCCTAACCAATCCGCTAACCAGGCTCTTCAGCAAGCCAATGACTTAACCGTCCCTAAAGAAGAATCTGAACATATCTCAAATGATATGTTGCTCGGCGTCTTATCCCTATTTGGCAACGATGACCTTGCATTTGTTGTAACCGAGTATATTAATAGAGAGGTTACTTAATGGTACACAAAACCCTTGGATGATCGGTCATCCAAGGGTTTTACTATAACGTGCATTAATTATTTTAATGATATGATGTTATACAGCCTTCGCTTTGTTTTTCTTAATCTGCTTACTTCTTAATTGGCCGCAAGCTGCATCAATGTCTGTTCCATGTTCTGTCCGAACACCGCAATTAATACCATTCTTAAGCAGCGTTTCATAGAACTTTAAGATCGATTCCTTATCACTTCGTTCGTACTCATTGTCACCGACCGGATTATAAGGAATTAAGTTAACATATGACAGATGACGTTTATCAGCTAGCAACTTAACCAACTGCTTGGCCTCTTCCTCATGGTCGTTAACATCTTTCAGCAGAATATATTCGAATGTGATTCTGCGATTCGTTTTTTCTAAATAATAATCAACAGCCGGCATTAATTTTTCTAGCGGGAACGCACGATTGATTTTCATCACACGCGTTCTCAACTCATTATTAGGCGCATGCAAGGATAACGCTAGGTTCACTTGCAAATTAGCATCCGCGAATTCGTACATTTTATGGGCAAGACCGCTCGTCGAAACGGTAATATGTCTCGCACCAATGGACAATCCTTTTTGGTCATTAATCACACGTAAGAAAGTCATCATGTTGTCATAGTTATCAAACGGCTCACCAATACCCATAATAACAACGTGACTCACCCGCTCACCTTGTCCCGCCTCATCGAGATGTTTTTGAACGTTCATAATTTGTTCGACAATCTCACCGCCGGACAAATCACGGTTCTTCTTCAATACACCGCTGGCGCAGAAACTGCAGCCAATATTACAGCCGACTTGCGTTGTGACACAAACCGATAATCCGTAATTGAATCGCATTAACACCGTTTCTATTAGATTGCCATCCTGTAATTTGAACAAGAATTTTTTCGTTTCGTCCTCTGATTCTTGCATAATTTCTTTTTCTAGCGTATGAATAACAAAGTTGTCTTCTAATAACTGAAGGCATTCTTGATTAAGATTCGTCATCTCCGAAAAGTTCGTAACGCGCTTCTTATATAACCAATCCCAGACTTGTTTTGCCCGGAATTGCTTCTGCCCTTGCTCCACAAGCCAAGCTGTTAGTTGATCTAATGTTAATCCATAAATGGATGTTTTAGTCATTCGTGACCCTCATTTCAAAACTTTACACTCCTATACTATGTTACTGGAAATGAGCTGATGGTGCAACATCTAGACAGACATCGTACTGACCGGCGACTTGACAAATACTTCACGGGGCAATTTCGTTATAACCTCACAGCCTGTATCAGTCACTCGAATCGTTTCCGATAAGCCCATGGCGAATTCACCAGGAACCAAACCCCAAGGAATTAAATGGAAAACCATGTTAGGCTGAAGACATTGCGTTTCTTTTGGACGAAGACTGAAGGTCCCCTCAAACCATCCTGGAGGAAACGCTATCCCAACCGGGTAAGCTGATTGAGCTAATTGTTGTAGACCTATAGTATTTTTGCCGATGATGTTTCGATTCACAGCATCAACTTCTTCAGCCACAGCACCTGGTTTGATCGCTGCAATGGTTGCTTCGACAGCTTCTTTGATGATTTTCTCTGCTTCCCTTTGGACCAGCGTTGGTTCACCAATGAAACCCGTTCGCATACAAGGAGCATGGTAATGCTGTTGACACCCGGAAGGTTCTAGAAACACGCAATCTCCAACATCAATGGTACGTCCTGACCACTTGGCATGGCCGATAGCCGAACGATGCCCACTAGCAATGTAAGGAGCGTCAGCAGGATAATCACTTCCAGCTTGTATCATAGCATGATGCATCTCGGCAGCGACGAATGTATCCCTAATTCCTGCCCCAGCGGCTTTGATCCCACTCTGTATAGCTATTTCTGTCAATCGTGCCGCTTCTCTAATTTTCATAATCTCTAGGTCTGATTTAATCGCTCTTATCCCCTCAATTAATCCGGAACAGTCCACAAACGTGGCGTCAGAACACACGGCGAATAATTTTTCCTGTTGAGAGATAGAAAAGAACCATGCGTTGCGTTCATACCCTATCTGTTTCTGCTGAAGATTAAATTCCTCAAGGACCTCCCGAGTTCGGATCAACGGATCATCGCCATCCGCATAAGGACGACTCTGCTCAATCCAACTGAAATTCTGCACACCGGTATTCTCAAGAATGCGTGTAACGATAAAAGGTTCAGCCTCTAATGGTATAAATAATGCCTGAAAACTTGTATAGCCGGTTGTTTCAAATCCAGTTAAATAAAAAACATTCTCTGGACTCGAAACCATCATAACGTCAATACCTCGTTGCTCCATATTTCTGCGAACCTCAGATAATCTATATTCATATTCAGGTATTGGAAAAGGCAAATCATGTCTTTGTTTCACAGTCATCCAACCTCCTATAGGTCACTTACCATTTTTTAAAATGCTTAGATTAAGTTTATTAGTGGCACCAGCTATTGACTATTGGTCAATCTGTCATAAAAAACGGCTATTAGTTTCTTACAATTTTGATGATTGTGTTTTGTGCGACAAAGGATTATAGTTAAAAAACGACTATACATGGAATTAAGGAGAGGATGAAAAAGTGAATCCGACATATGATGCCATCATCATCGGAATGGGGATTATGGGCAGCGCTGCCGCCTATCATCTTACAAAACGCGGCCAACATGTCCTCGGGATTGATCAGTTCAATCCCCCGCATACATTAGGTTCCTCGCATGGTCATACCCGAATTACAAGGCAAGCCTATCTTGAAGGGGCTTCTTATGTCCCAATGGCACAAAGATCCCACGAGTTGTGGCGGGAATTAGAAAAAAAGACAGGTAAAACATTGCTTGCTGAAATTGGTGGACTCAATATTGGTCCTGAAAACTGTCAAATTGTCAAAGGCACTGTGGAGAGTGCCGACTGTTACGGCTTGCCTTATGAGATATTAAACGCTCATGAAGTCCAAAAACGTTTTCCGGCTTTTCAACTCGATACCGAAGAAGTCGGCGTCTATGAAACCATTGCCGGCGCCGTTTTTCCTGAAGAAAGTATCCGGGCCCATCTTGATATAGCAAGTCAACATGGGCTTGATATCCGAACCAATGAACGGGTCATTGAATGGTCAGTCAAAAATGATCGCGTCACAGTCCATACTGAAAAAGGCTGTTATCAATCGGAGACCTTAATTCTTTCTGCCGGCGCTTGGAGCCCACAACTATTTGGATTCGACATCCCTTTGGAAGTGGAGCGCAAAGTACCTGTTTGGTTTCAGCCGGATCAGCCGTCTGACTTATTTAAGCCCGGTGACTTCCCATCGTTTGTATGGCACTGTACTGATGAATATAACATTTATGGATTGCCTGGTTTTCATGGAGAAGGTGTTAAAGTCGGCTTTCATCAAGGCGGACTCAAAGGAGAAGCGGATCAACTGTCCCGGCAGGCATCATGGAATGAAACAGAAGATGTCCGCCGCACTGTTGCCAGTCGATTCCCACGTTTGAATACACAAAATATCTCTTACGAAACATGCTTATATACAAACACACCAGACGGCCATTTTGTTTTAGGGTACCATCCTAAATACCAAAATGTTGTGACAGCTGGCGGATTTTCCGGACACGGCTTTAAATTCGGCAGTGTCGTTGGTGAAATCTTGGCTGACCTTGCAATAAAAGGTCAAACTAACTATGACATATCTTTATTCAACCCGAACCGGTTTAGTAGCGACGGAACCGAATGATGGAATGCAGCTGACAATATTCACAGCATTCCATCATCGTCACGAAAAAACTTGTGGATTGATGCTCCAAAGGCTGTTTTCGTAAACTTTTTTGCTATTTCAGAGAAGGGGTTCACTTCCGCTCCAGGATGCGCGCTTTCCACGGGGCGGATAGAAAACTATGATAACGGTCTTACGTACCTTAATGACACATAATTTTCATCCGGGGCATTTGAATAGGCCGCCTGTTCAGAATGGTGTTTAAAACCCCTAGCTTCATAGAAAGGTATGCCTTTATCATTACCTTTCTGCACTGAAACCCATTGTTCCTCAGCACCCTTTTTCATTTGCACCTCTGTTATGTCGTTTAAAAGTTGCGTACCGATCCCTTCTCCGCGGCGATGCGGATCTAAGTATAGAACATATATCTCACTTCTGTTATGACCCGTCATCCCGCCACCTATGGCCCCGACGACCTCGCCTTGATCTAACGCAACAAAATAACCATCCCAGCCTTCTGTTTCATTTAACTCTTGATATATACGATCATGGTTATAGAATGTTCTGTTATTCCGCAGGATATTTGCTTCACTTCTAATACCTTTATATGTATCTAAGCAGCCCTCAGAACATACTCTAGCAATGCCGGGCACATGTTCTGAAGAGCCTCTTCTAACTTCAATCAATCAAATCTCCTCCCTTCTAAGACTCTAAGCATACGTTACTAAGCCAAGTTCAACACATAAAAGACGATCCCAACAATCATCACAACACCTACGGCTAAACCGCCCATCAGTCCGATCAGACTCGTTTTCAATGTATAACCTTTAAAATCCGCTTGTGACGTCGAATGATCTACTTTTCTTATGTGTATGTATAGTCCTATATTCATCAATATTATTATAAATAGAATCATCAGCAGCATAAAACGGCTGTCCATCTCCATAACAACATCCGTTGAGCCGCGAGACCAGTAGGCCTCCATCAAAAATACTCCACTTAAAATAAAGTCCGAAATGAACCCCATACGATGCTGCTTTCTCCATTCACGACCCATCTTTTGTTTTTCATAGATCGCGACTTGTTCAAAAATGGGAATGAGTGATTGCGTTGACTCTCCTTTAAGCAATCTTACTAATGATTGCACCAATACAATAATGGCTAGTGCAACAAACATTTGCACCATCGTGACCCTAAGCATAGTAAAAAGCGTTAAAACTATTGTTAAGAGAGCGATGAGCAAACCGTTTGTGATCATCACTTGTTTGATTCTCATACTTTTTAATGTCTTCGGATCCACTAATAATCCCCTCCCTTTGAAATGGCGGCTTAAAGACAGCTAGGATGATCATCTTGTGTTGACATCCTCGGGTGGTGGAAGATATTTTGTAAAATAAGCGCCCACGAATAATAACATCATCGTTGAGAACCAGCTGGTCGCTCCTAAAACATCAAACCAGTAAGCTAAGATATTAATAATGGCAATGAGGAAAAAACAAGCAGATGTTAAAAGACTTTTAAAACCTGTCACACCTTCCTTCTTTCTTCTTTTATGGATGATGTACGGAGCAACCAAAAGAGCGCCTATACTCAAAATAGTGATAATAGAACCAAACAATGGGTACACCACCTTTCAATGATTGAGCGCCAATTTTTTAGATCCTCTATTTCATTCCCAAGCATTATAATGAAACGAAAAAGATTGCCGTAAATACTCGAGATACTTTTGTGCTTGTTGATCAAGATCCGCTTCGGTGACCATTAAGTCCTCGAAAGTCTTAAATAAGGGCAAAGACTTAGTTCTAATAAAATTACAGGTCGCATAAAAAGGCGCCATGATCTGTTCAATCGTATGTCGATGATGGCCATCAAACCGGTAATCTTCCGGTGTAAAGCCGGAACTGATCGCAACGCCAAATGCTTTACCTCGAAGCGCATAACGTCCTTTAAATGCCCAGCCACGTTCTAATACGTCATCAAACCATTTCTTTAAAAGAGGCGGATAACTATACCAATAGTTAGGAAATTGGAAAATCGTGCGATCATGATCTTCTAAAAGCCGCTGTTCGTATTGAACATCGATGCTTTCATCAGGATATTCACGATATAATTCATGAACGGTGATATCAGGTTGGTTAATTATGGCCTGCTTTAAATGGGCGTTGATCCGGGATTGATTAATGTCCGGGTGTGCAATGATGACTAACGTTTTCAATGTAGAACCCTCCCTTTGATATGATTAATCTAATCTTGGCGCAATGCACCCGCAACGTCATAGTCCTCTAGATGAAGCTCAGTCGACTCGCCCAACGCTAGCTTAGCAAGCTCTGAACCTAAATAGGGACCGCTTGTTAAACCTGAGGCACCAAGACCATTGGCAACTAGCAACCCCTCCGTATCTGGTACTGGCCCAAAGACCGGCAAAGAGCTTGGTGTAAACGGTCTGAACCCAACTTTGGTTTCAACATATGTACTCGACGCTAAATCCGGAGCTACATTAAGCGCTTTATCGATGATGTCATGAATGCTGCCCATAGTTACACGGGCATCATCGTGAATAGGATCCTCTTGAGTTGCACCGACAACGATTTTTCCGTTTCCAAATGTGAGCATGTATTGATTATAAGGGGCCATGACAACCGGCCAGGAGCTCGTGTCTGTATCCGGCATTTGCAGGTGGACAATTTGCGCTTTTTGTGACGTCACTTGAAAATTCATACCTAGGGGTTCCAGCAGCTTTTTGGCCCATGCCCCGCCAGTCACAATCACTTGATCAGCAGAGATAGTCTCTCCATTCACGGTCACTCCTGTGATTTTCAAAGCTTCATATACAAGCGATGCATCTCCATATATAAAAGTGGCTCCGTTCCTTTCAGCACCACGAATCAGGGCGTTTCGTAAAGCGCCTCCATTGACACGAGCCGCCCCACTGATGTGAACCGCCCCATATGCTTCCGATAACGGCGGAAACAACGCCTTGGTCTCAGCAGATGATAGTTTTGTGACGCCTCCCATTTCAGGCGTATCTTCCTGGCGTTCTTGGGCGAGCGCTACCTTCTTATCGAGTCTTTCTTCTTTTGAAAAAATATTAATTGCCCCGACTCTGGCATATCCTGTCTCGGTCTCCCCATTGGCTTCTAATTCCTCAATAAGTGTTGAGTAATACTTGGCTCCTGCTTTAACTAATCGGTACCAGGCATTATTGCGACGATGGGTCAGCCACGGGCATACAATGCCGGCCGCCGCATTTGTGGCCTGCCCAGGATCCTGCCGATCGACCAGTGTTACCTCTGCCCCTTGCTTGGCTAGGTGATACGCTGTCGATGCACCAAGAATGCCTGCTCCAATGACGATATACTTCATATTTAGCACCTTTTCCAATCAGTCTATTTTTATCTTGGTTCTTATACTAGTCTATCCAATGACTCATTGATCAAAAAGCTGAGAACACCCGCTTAATGGTGTCTCAGCCTTTAATAGATCGTTATTCACTGTCAGATGATTGATCTTCACTATGTAAAGATTCATCTTCATTCACATGATCATCCTGTGAATCGGACTCATTTGACGTTGCCTGACTTTCATCTTGAGCATCCGTCCCAGCTGCAACTTGATCATTTCCTTGAGGAAATGGGGTGACATTGCCCCGGGCCACAAACGACTCTAGCATTGATTTAATATCCATACCTGTAGACTCTTTTAAACTTTCTTGGAGTCCCAGCATCGTTTTCGTTACATTATTTGTGATTTTAGAGGAACCGCTGCTTGAGCTGGATGAATCCCCCATATCAATCACTTTCATCTCTTCAATTTGGGACAGTGGTTGCGCAATTTCGCGAGCATACTTAGGCAGCATCTCAATAAACATCTCAAGAATAGCCGCTTCCCCGTATTTTTCCATCGCTTCAGCCATAAGCTCTTTCGCTTCTGCATCCGCTCGACCTCGTTCACGCACAACTTCGGCTTCAGCAAGACCTTTTTCTTTTTCAATGGCCGCCTTGGTTTCACCATCAATCCGATCTTTTTCAGCCTCGGCTTCGGACCTCGCTTTGATATCGTAGGCATCAGCATCTGCTTGTGCTTTACGGCGTTTTTGCTCTTCCTCTTCCAGAGAAACTTGACGTTGACTTTCAATGTATTTGACTTTCATTTCTTCTTCTTTCACTTCTTGATTCAGTCGCGCTTGTTCTAAATTATAGGCCGATTCAGACTTTGCTCTGGCTGCTTCAACTTCGGCTTTGTATTCCGCCTCTTTGACATCTTTTTCATTTTTAGATTTGGCGATTTCGGTTTGCCGTCTAATTTCATCTTCTTCTGCTTCTTGTGATGTCTTCGCTTTGTGCATTCTTGTCTCACGAGCAGCATTGGCTTCAGCGATATCAGCATCTTTCTGTGCTTCGGCAATGCGCGGCCGGCCAATGGCTTCAAGATAGCCGCTTTCTTCATCATCATCTTTGATTTCTTTTAAAGCAAAGGACGTGATTTCAAAGCCTAAATTTTGTAGATCTTGTTCAGCAATCCCCTTCACTTTTTGGTTGACGGAATTAAAGTCTTTATAGATCTCATCAACCGTTAAAGCTGAAATAATCGCCCTTAAATGACCTTCTAGGACTTCTTTCAGTTCTCGTTCTTTTTCGTTTTGACTTTTACCTAAAAACTTTTCGGCGTAGTTAGCAACGATCTCAAGTTTACTGCCAATGCTAATTTCCGCAACACTTTGCGCGCGGATCGGAACACCTTCCGAAGTATACGCTTTCGGTGATTCGATTTCTAACTGAAAGGACGTTAGATCGATCGGCGTACTGGTTTGGAACATTTTCAAACGGATCCCGCCGCCGCGAATGATTTTCATACTTCTGCCATTATCATCGACAAATATACGATTATCCTCTTCCGGCTGACCCAGCTTTGGTCCCGTAATAATCAAGGCTTGGTTCGAGCTGGCGGTTTTATAACGTAATTTAAAAATGAGAAAACCAATACCGCCAACAATTAAAGCAATAAAGACGAGAACGCCCAGCACAATCAGCCAAATAAATTCCATCATCGAATCATCACCCTAGAATGAAAACTTAAATCCGAAAAAATAAATACCTTCCCCCTTTGTTTGATGTCTAATCATACATACGACTCAAATCCGAAAAAGTTGCACATATTGTCAAACTCATACAAAAAATATCATATTATACTTTGAATTGATAGAGATTACCCTGATAAAGTAGAATACTCATATAAAATTCTTTTCGAAAGGCTATTTTGTAAAAGATTGGTGCTTTTGCACAAAATCTATAACATGCGTCGTCATATACCGCGTCACTCAGCGAGCGCGTAGTGTATTTTCGGACCGTGAACCTCCCCATCCCCGAAAAGCAATTTTTGCTTTTTGGGGTGGATTGATGTGGGTAGGATCAGCGTTGTCACAGGACGTGACGCATTTAGCTGATCATCCTTTGCCCTGCGGGGTCTCACTTTGGCCACTAGTCCCGCAGGAGTCTCCGTGTATTTCCTCGCTAGTATTGTGCTTAACCACTTTATAAAAGTGATTTTGCTTAATTAAATACAAGGCGTTGATTGGAGTGAAGGGCCGTCGACTCCGGCGGGAAAAGCAACAGCTGAAGACCCCGCAGGAAGTGGTTTTCTTCCGAGGAGGCTGAAGCGTTGCCCGCGGAAAGCGACTGCCCGGAACGGAAATCAACGGAGCTGCCATTTCGTATTTTGGTTCAACCATGAGGTTGAAAGCAACAAAATTTACGAAAACAGCCTTTAGAAATTTGAAACCTATTGGTATGCTATGTTGTATATAGATATAAAGGCATTTTTCATTGGAGTCGATTAACGTGAAAGCTATTTTTACTTTTTTCCTATACGGATTCATTGCATTCCCTCTATGGATTCTGACTTGGCTATTTGCTTTCTTTGCTTTTCAGGCTTCTTTTGGCCTCTCCTTTTTATGGGCGACAGGTATTGTTGTGATAGCCATGGGTTCACTTATATGGCGCAGGAAACACAACTTGCTCAAACGTCATCAAATCACCAACAAAGACTATCGCTATATTCAAAGCCATTTAAAAGAAGCCCACGATAAAATGAAACGTTTAAACAAAACACTTCTGGGTGTTCGTTCTTTTCGTGCTGCTAGGCAAATTGGCAAGCTTCAGCAAATGGTCAGCAGAATCTATCGTATTGTCAAGAAAGAACCGAAACGCTTCTTTGTAGCAGAACGTTTCTTCTTTTATTATTTAGATTCTATTGTCGAATTATCCGAAAGATATACCTTTTTAACCCGTCAGAACGTCAAAGAACCTGACGTCCGTGAATCTTTAGCAGAAACGGAACGGACCCTTGCAGACCTCTCGAACTCAATTGAAATGGAGCTACGATCGATATTGTCAGATGATATTGATGAGCTCAATATTGAACTCGATGTCGCCAAACATTCGATAGATCGTGAGAAAAAGGCTTTTCCTAAAGGAAGGAGTTAAGTATATGAGTGATCAAGTGGAACAACCCGTGACGAATGAATTCATGAATGACAACACATTATCAGACGAACAACGCCAAAAAGCCCATGAGCTTGCCACCCAAATGCATTCATCAGATCAGCAGACAATCATTCAATTCGGGACAGAGGCGCAATCAAATCTGTCAAACTTCTCCCACTCAATGGTGGATCATATCCAGAAGAAGGATACAGGACCCATTGGTGATATTCTAAGTGAACTGATGCAAAAATTGGAGCAGGTTAACCCAGAAGAATTACAGCCGAAAAAGAAAAACTTCGTCGCACGCTTATTTAATAAAATGTCAAGTTCCATTAATGAAACGTTATCTAAATACCAAAAGATCGGTGCCCAGATTGATAAAATCAGCGTCAGACTCGAACATCAAAAAGAGACCTTGCTGTCAGACATTGATCGTCTTGAACAACTATTCCAACAAAACAAAGACTACTTTGATACATTAAATGTCTATATTGCCGCCGGTGACATCAAACTTGAAGACATTAGAAACAATGAAATCCCCGCACTCAAGGAAAAAGCCGAGCAATCAAACGATCAAATGGCTTATCAAGAACTCAATGATATCACCCAATTTGCCGATCGACTTGAAAAGCGGATTCACGATTTAAAACTGAGTCGAACCATCACGATTCAAAGTGCACCGCAAATCCGCATGATTCAGAATGTGAACCATACACTGATTGAAAAAATACAGTCGTCAATATTAACGACCATTCCTTTATGGAAAAACCAAATTGCGCTTGCCTTAACCTTGTTTCGACAGAAGAAAGCAGTCGAGACTCAGAAACAAGTGAGCCAAACAACGAATGATCTGCTACTGAAGAATAGCGAAATGTTAAAGACAAACAGCATTGAGACGGCACAGGAAAACGAGCGCGGTCTTGTTGATATTGAAACGTTGAAGCAGACACAAGCCGATCTCATATCTACTTTAGAAGAAACCCTTAACATTCAAAGCGAAGGCCGTAATAAACGTCAACAAGCTGAGCAAGAACTGGTTCAAATGGAAGACGAATTAAAACAAAAGCTGTTGGACGTTAAAAATAACTAATAACATGCTCACTAAAAAATGCTCGTCGGACGGGCTTTTTTTAGTGAGCATGGCATCCGGAAACGCTGAAACCATATCAGTCCTCTTCCCTGAGATGACCGTTCCATTCGAAACAAAATCATGACTAAATATATATGATAGTAAAAGTAAAGCTAGTCAAACATGGGGCATCCCATGTTTGACTAGCTATCTTTCAATTAGTATAACGTTTTGACCGCATCTTTTTCATAAGGGACGAGTTCCTCTGCCTGACCAGCACGTATCTTAGCCACCCATGCCGGGTCAATCAACAATGACCGGCCGATTGCGACGAGATCAAATTCATCGTTGTCTAGCCTTTTCATTAACCCGTCAAGACTTGTGGTATTTGCACCTTTTCCACTGGTAAATTCGCCATCAAGGCCGACTGAACCAACAGTAATCGTCGGCTTACCTGTTAATTGCTTCGTCCAACCTGCGAGGTTAAGACTGGACGCCTCAAATTCGGCTTCCCAAAAGCGACGTGTTGAGCAATGGAAGACATCAACGCCTGCTTCTACCAACGGAGCTAGGAACCGAGAGAGTTGATCTGGATGATCAGCCAGCTTTGCTTTATAATCACTCATCTTCCATTGGGAGAAACGAAATATAATCGGGAAGTCAGAGCCCACTGCTTGCCGGCACGCCTCGATGATTTCTACCGCAAAGCGGGTACGCCCTTGTATATCACCGCCATAACGGTCAGAGCGTTGATTCGTTTTTTCCCAAAAGAATTGGTCAATTAAATAACCATGTGCACCATGAATTTCTATGCCATCAAAACCGATTCGCTTCGCGTCGGAAGCAGCTTGAGCATAAGCATCAATGACTTGAGCGATCTCAGACTCTGTCATGGGATCCGTCACTTTTTCACCTGACAAGTTGAGGCCTGAGGGGCCAATCGGCAGCGCTTCAGCATTGGGTAGATCCCCGATTTGCCGGGTCAAACCAACATGCCAAAGCTGCGGCACGATTTTCCCTCCTGCTTCATGAACCTGTTTGACAACTTGGGACCAACCATCCAGTGCCTTTTCCCCATGGAAGCGCGGTATGCTTGAGCCTGAGACAGCTGCAGGGTGATTAATCGCCGTCCCTTCTGTTACAATCAATCCTACGTCATTTTCCGCCCGGCGACGATAATAGGCGGCAACGTCAGAACCGGGCACGCCCTCAGGCGAAAAGCCCCGGGTCATGGGCGCCATAACTGTACGATTAGGAAGAGAAAGGTTCCCAATCGAGAAAGGCTGCAACAACGGATCTACCGATGAGTCATGAGAATGGATTTGAGTATTATTCAAGCTATATCCTCCTACAACAACGATTGTTATTTTTAATAGTGCTTTGTCTAACACAACAGCATGCGGCTACTGAGTAGCCAACATATTATCTATTGTTACAGATTTGCCAATCCAATAACAACATTTTGCTTCTTATGTCATTCCAATCACTTAATCACACCATCTTATAGGAACGCACGTCTGATGATTCTTCAATAATAACAATACATAACATGATTTTTGGGAAAAAATTAAAAATCCCCCCCACTCATCAGCCCATTTTTCAATCAATTTTCCCAATAACAAAGATTTCTATTTTTTGTTATGATTAAAATGAACCAAAAAAAGGAAAGGAGGCTCCTATGAGTGTTGCGACATTTAAACCTTCATTAGCTGATTGGTATAAGGCTTTACGTTCTCAAGATTTAGAAACCTCACGTAAAATCAAGCAAGCTTTTGATAGGGAACCCAGTCATCTTGATGACATGACAGCAAGAAACTTCCACCAGCTGCTAAATTTAAGGTACTGTATTCTCGAAGAAGACTTTGAAACAGCAGCAAGCATGATGTCACTGTTGAACGTGAACCGTTTCGAGACAGAGCTCTTAAATTACTATGCCTATTTTTTCAAGGGTCTGTATCATCATTATGTAAAACAATACGATCAGGCCGAACGCCACTTCCGATTAGCAGAAAAGCAATTAACAAACATCTATGATCCTATCGAGCAAGCCGAATTTTATTACAAATTTGCTTTGACCTACTATCAAACACGACAATCTGTTCTGTCCATTAATTATGCACAGAAAGCACTCGACAGATTTCATTGGCATGACTCTCAAGAGCGTTTGGCTGACTGTTTAATGTTATTAGGCATTAATTATACAGACGTCAAACAGTTTGGAGTGGCCGAGGAAAACCTTCATGAAGCAACGGATTATGCCCGTTGTTTGAGTATGTCTAAGTTAATCAGCCGAATCCATCATAACTTAGGCTTTCTATACGCTGAACAGGACATGTCCAAAGCAGCGATTAAATATTTAACAGACAGCCTTGAAGAAAATACCGATCAGCCTTATGTACAAACGTACTATTTACTTGCAAGAGAACATTTCAAACTTGAAGATGACCAAAAGGCGAATGACTACATTGATGAAGGTATTAAATGGTGCAAAGCATTTGGTGAAATCGAATACAAAGTTCATTTTCAATTGTTAAAAGAAACCTTTAACCCAACACACCAATTTGAAAAAATATTCAAAAATGGTGTAAACTATTTTATAGACAACCAGATGTGGAACTATATCAAAGAATATGCTGAAACACTTGCCGATTTTTATCGGAAACAGGACCTTTTTGAACCAGCGACGAAGTATTACCATATCGCTGTTCAAGCCCAATGCAAAAATACTAAGGAGGCATGTCTCAAATGAAACAAAAAGCGAAATCTTTCTTCAAGGTGATGACTCTATGTGCTCTAGTAACTGGTGCCGTGTACTCAGGAGTCGCTGCCACTGATTATAGTCATCAACCGTCAGCGCAACATGGCGTCGTATCTGACTAAGATAGGCTATGAGCATGAAAAAAGGGGCCTCCTTATGAGAGCCCCTTTTTACTGTTTGTATCTTACTCAATCGAACGTTTCATCTTGCTATACATCGACGCCACAGTAGTGTCAATATCATCTCTTGACATACGAAGGGCTTTCTCCGATGTCCCATAGCCGATTTCTTCTTTCCCTTCTTCAAGTCCTTCGAAAATGCCATCAGCAAATGCATCGACAGGTTCACCGAAGGTATGTAGTCCGACTCCGCCTAGGTCTGTGTTCACAGCAGGCGGTGCGACTTCAATCACTTTCACACCCGTATGAGACAGCTGCATTCTTAGGCTCATCGTGAACGAGTGAATGCCGGCCTTGGTGGCCGAATAGATCGGTGCAATCGCCATGGGTGTAAAAGCCAGACCAGACGAAACATTGATGATGGCCGCATCGGTATTCTCAGCAAAGTATTGAGAAAATAACATGGCAAGATGAATCGGTGCATGCATGTTCGCTGTCATTTCTTTACTGTAATAGTTCCAATCTTCCTTCACTTCAGCTTTTAATACGTTCATACGCTGCTGAATGCCGGCGTTATTGACAAGCACATTCACTTCAGGATAGTGATGTGTTACCCAATCAAAAAGCGATAAGCGTTCCGATTCATCAGTGACATCACATACCCGAGTAATGAGTTCCGGCATTTGTTCCTTCGCTTCTTGCAGTTTACTTTCTCGTCTTCCGCAAACAATAACTTTGCTCCCCGCCTTAACAAAACGTTCGGCAAAGGCCAAGCCAATGCCTGCGCCCCCGCCTGTAATGAGGACGGTATTTCCTGAAAGTTTCATTGTCATCCTTCTTTCTTCGTATCAAAAATTTGCTCGATCAAGGGACTACTCACTATTCTATCCGTTTCTTATAGAAGCTTGTCATACTCTAGTTTGGACAGTCAAATATTCTAATAATACGCCGGCCTCTCTAACCAACTGCTAATGATTCAGGCATTTCCTTGGAAATATTAGAAAGTAAGCTAACCCCATCCCCTTCTATTAATTTCAATGGATGTTGATTGACCTCTTCAGCGGCACTTTTAAAGAGTTCCCGCCTCTCCTTATGCTCTGACCAGATTAACGATTTTAGCCATAAATAATCGTTTGGGTCCAATAAATCACTAGTATGTAAATCAAGCCCAATTCTTGATATAACAGGTGGACTGCTCGAACGTAAGAAAGGATCCTTTAAGTAGGCTGTTTTTAAAAGATTGTTGTTTTGCATGGAACAAATAACGACTCTAAACGCTCTGAGCAGCCCGAATACACGTAGACTCCTGCGGGAAGTGCGAGATAGGCAAGACCCCACAGGGCCTGCCCGAGGAGGCTTGCCACTCGCCCGCGGAAAGCGAAGTGTATTCGGGCTGCGGTCTAAATAACAACTGTCTATACCAAAACACCCTAAATTGTTTAGATAAATCTGTTTCAAGCAAAATCAGAAAGACAGCCATTGGCATCTGCCAGGGTTCAGGTGCTATAATGGACTGACTTTATAAAAATTCCTTTATCGGAGGTAACATGCTAACATTTGAAGACAAACTCGCTATTATCGAATCATTCCCTGAATTAAAACGTAAAGACGTCTCACTCGGTCGTGTGAATTTCCATTTTGAAGAAAGTGTCATGGATAAAAAGATTGTTGTGTACCGCCTGCATCCTAACGGGAACGGCTATGTCTACGCTGAACTTATAGATGATCACGACAACTACAATATCGAACAAAATGGAATGGTTAATATCCGTGACTTCTCAGAAGATGAACTCCGCAGCATTGTCCGCAAGTCTATCGATTCGCTTTCTCAACCATCGGATGAAACTTGGGTGAATGATGACAATCATACCCTTAGGCTCGTTTATGACTTTGGCTTGTGGAACACTTATGCCGGGGACATGCTTGACGGAACCTTCCCTACTTATAATGAAGCTCTTGACTACTTACACCAAGAAGGCTTTGAACGTCAATAAAATGGTGACACTGTTAACCATATTAAAAGAGACTGACCTACATGGTTCTTGTGGGTCAGTCTCTCTTTTATGTTAGTTATATTCGTTTTAGTAATAAGACTTCATCTGTGGCTTATAATTCAATGAATGATGGACTTTAGGTCTCTTTTTATTAGGAATCACCGTAATAAATAACGATGAGAAGACTAATAAAAAGCCGATCCATTGCCAACCCGTTAAACCGTCATTAAAGACAAGTACACCGATCATAACGGACACGACTAATTCGACGGTTGAAAGAATCGTGGCTTTACTGGATTCGATATAAGTCAATCCTAGGGTGTATAAGGTATAAGCAAAAATGGTCGATATAATCGATATCCCAAAAATATAAATCCAGACGTCCCCATTCATAAAGATCGAGCTCTTTGTCCAAATGGAGCTGGTCGGAATCATCAATACACTACCGCAAATCATGGAATAAATAGTAATGGTTACCGGATGATAGATTTGACTGACGTACCTACCCAGGACACTATACAGTGAACAAAACAGCCCGGATAGAAGGCCTAACAAGACAGTCATCCCTGATAGACTTGTTCCGCCACTGGATATAATGCCAGCCACGAGGCCACACCCGATAATCGTCAGACCCATCGCAACGCATTTTTTGAAGGTGATTGTTTCCCTATAAAAGAATCTAGCAATGATGGCTGCGAAGATAGGCGACGTATAGACGAAAATAACGGCGACTGAAAGTGACGTTCGTTCCATAACGGCAAAGTAACACCAATTGAAAAAAGCGATACAGAATACGCCTAGTCCAAAAAAGTACGGTAAGTGTTTGATTTGCACCTTCAGATAATCGCGCCCCAGAATACTAAGGATGAGTAATAGGATGGCACTTGAAACCGACATCCTGATCGTCACAACATCCCAAGGTGTCAAACCAAATTCATATAAATATTGAACAAACAATCCTGTGACGCCCCAAAAAGAGGCACCCATGACAATAAGTCCATACGCGATATAAATATTCATAGTCTCACCTTCCCTTTTCTCTCTGTCTACCAGGTTGAGGTAAAATCATGCCTTAGACTACTTCAATTTAATTTATAAAGGTTATTAAAAAGTTACATAAGACCCCATCATCGGATGTTATGGTCGGCTTTCTTCAAACCTCACGTATTCAAATATATGCTCTTAGTCCTGGAACTGTTCTTTTTTAAACTTAGTTATCTTACCCATGAATCAATTAAAGATGCTGCTAAGATTAACTTAACTCAAATCCAAGTTAAATTCAAGATTTAGACATTAACATCTATCCTCTTATAGGTAATAGCCATCTACACGATCCATTCAAGATTGTGTTTCACGACCGACCATACTAAAGTCATATATCATCTAAAAATTCAGTATGTTAAAATAACTAAAAAACAAACGGAGGTGTTAGACCATGGCCTTTTTATCGATTGTCCCACCGATTGTGGCCGTTTTGTTGGCGATCATGACAAAACGTGTTTTGCTGTCTTTGTTTATCAGCATATGGGTGGGCGGCTTGATTGCAGCAGGCGGAAACCCGTTCACCGCCGTTGCCAATACCTTCAATTGGATGAAAGATGTGATGACAGACCCATGGAACGCTCGGTTTCTTGTCTTGACGGCCTTGCTTGGATCAGGTGCTGCGTTTATGTTTAAAACGGGTGGTTCAGAGGCACTGATCAAAGTTCTCGAAAAGAAATTGACAACGAAAAAACGGGCTCAGTTACTGCCATTTATTTTAGGAATTATCATTTTCTTTAATGACTATGTCAACTCTGTCATCGTTGGCAATGCTTCAAAGGATGTTACCGCTAAACACAAGGTATCCAGAGAAAAATTGTCCTACATACTTGATGCAACGGCTGCCCCGATGGCGACCCTTGGACCTGTCTCAGATTGGATTGGTTTTCAAGTCTCCCTAATTGCCGCTGCTTTTGCCAGTCTAAGTATTGCAGGTGCTGAACCTTATTTTGCTTTTCTGCATTCGATCCCTTGGAATTTTTATGCCATTCTTTGTCTTTTGTCGGTTCCGATGATTATTTTGGGTAAGGATTTTGGTCCCATGGCCAAAGCAGAGAAGCGTGCTCAGACAACTGGGAAGCTTATCCCTGAAGGCGGGACACCGCTATCATCTGTTGAACATGACTTAGGCGAACCTTTTAAGAACCAATCGACAATCTGGAACTTTCTCCTGCCCCTTATGACATTGATCGTCGTCAGCCTATGGGGCCTGTGGTATACAGGCGGTGGTCCTGACGGGAAAAGTTTGATGGAAGCACTCGCCGACACCGACGTAGCTGTTGCTTTATCATGGGCCGCTTTTGCGATGACCTTGGTCGGTATTGTTTTAGCTATTTGCCAAGGCGTATCCTTAAAAGATTGTGAAGAGACACTACTGGGTGGGATTCGAACGATGTTGCCGGCACTGGTCATTATCGTTCTGGCATGGTCCATCGGAACTGTTTGCGAGCAGCTTGGAACCGCCGATTATGTCGTTCAAGCCACAGAAAGCTGGATGACTCCAGCACTCTTGCCATTTCTCATATTTGTTATCGGGATGTTCATTTCATTTGCGACAGGAACGTCATGGGGCACAATGTCCATCCTTACGCCAATTGCAGTTCCGCTTGCCTATTCGATTGGAGGCATAGAAATGGTGCATATAATCATTGGCTCCGTTTTTGCCGGTTCGATTTTTGGGGATCACATCTCCCCCATTTCTGATACAACAGTTATGGCTTCCATTTTCGCTGGATCAGATCACATCGCTCATGTGAACACACAGGTGCCTTATGCCGCTGTTCCTGCTGTAATATCAGGTGGTTTGTTTCTATCAACTTCCTTCATTCATAACGGATTGATTTTGTTAGTTCTGGGTATTATTGTACAGTTCTTAGTATTACGCTTTTTAGGCAAACAACATGAGAAAAAAAGATTGCGTTCAAATTCGGAAATTGGTTTTTAAGACAAACCGCAGCGATGTCACTTTCGCTGCGGTTCTTTTGGGTATTCATTATCAATTCCTTTTTCCTATGCGAATGCTAAAGTTCGTTGTATATTATCAGCACATTGCCCACACAATAAGGTCTGGGCTTAAAAAGCTCAACCATTTTAAGGAGGTCATGATCATGGCACAACAAAACCCACAACAGCAGCAAGCTCAACAAGCTGCTCAGCAAGCTCAACAGGCTCAACAGAAAAAGCAGCAAGCTGCTCAACAGGCTCAGCAAAAGCAACAACAAGCTGCTCAACAAGCCCAGCAAGCTCAACAGCAGGCTCAACAACAAGCTCAACAATCTCAACAGCAAGCTGCCCAACAAGCTCAGCAAGCCCAAAATGCTGCTCAGCAAGCTCAACAAGCTTCCCAAAACAAACAACAGTAAGTTTGTTTCCAGAAAAAAAAACCGGGATGGAGTGCTACACTCTCTCCCGGTTCATTCATTTAGAAACCAATCACATCATTCGCATTTTTCTTTTCGGTCATAGGCACATTAACGACAAAACTGCCGATCACACAAATGACGAGATTAATCAATAATCCCCACAACCCGCTAAAGATACCTAACGGTGTGAGATTCACAAAGGTCATATATGATGCAATAACAGCTCCGGCAAGCATCCCTGCAAATACAGCCTTTGTACTAAGGTTTTTCCAATATAGACCCAGAATTAAAGCTGGTGCGACTTGAATTAATAATTCAAATTTCAGAACAAATATCTGATAAAGTGTCGCTGGCGGGAACCATGCTATGAGCAGTATGATGGCCACAGCAACGATCCCCACGAGCTTACCGACTAGAATTTTCTTATTATCGTCCGCATCTGGATTGATGTACCGTCCATAGATATCCTTAGAGACAATAGCCGTCAAAGTCAACAATACGGAGTCAGCGGTTGAGACGATAGCGGCAATCACGCCGCCAAACAAAAGCACCATCGCCCAATAAAAGAAAGCATTTTGATTCGCAACCGCACTCGCCATCTTACCGACTAATTGCTCGGACTCACCATCAGTTAAATCAGGAAATGCGGCAATGCCAATAATCCCGACAATAAACACAACACCTGCTGTGAGAAAAGGCATCCACGCCATTCGGCCGAAAGAGCGCTTCAATGTTTTTTCACTTTTTGCGGAAAAAATACGCTGTACAGCATGGGGATAGACGGCCGCACCAATACCAACAAGAACTAATAAGCTGGCCCAGTTAACGACGCCCGGACCCTCTGGAACCCCTAATTTTTCAGGTGAATAAGCTTGCATATAATCCGCAGCTGTTGGAAGTCCGCCAAAATAAATAATCGCACCAATTAAAAGTATGAAAACACCGAATAACAAGGCGATTCCCTGCATTGTGTCTGTGTAAGCAACGGAACGCATGCCGCCAAGCCAACCGTAAATCAACATAATCACAATGAAAAAGACAACGGCAACTTGATAAGGAATCGTACCGCCTGTTAAGCCGGCGACACCTTGTCCAATAGCCACGAATTGTTCTAACAAATAATTACCAAGAGCATATAACATTAAAAATGCCGCTAAAATGGAAATCGACTTAGATTTAAAGCGTTTTTCAAGCCAGTCAACCGGCGTAACAAGATTGAATTTTTTTCCTATAACATATAACCTTGGAGCAAATGCCAAGTAAGCGACAATAATGACAATAAAGTAAGGAACCGTCACAAGATACTCATAACCGATTCTGTAAGTCTGCGGCGGGTATCCGACGATCGTATTACCACTATACTGCGTTGCAAAAAAAGTAAAGAATAATACCATGACGCCAAGCCCTCGACCGCCAAGATAGTACTCATCAATGCTCTCATGAATTCCTCTATTCCGAAAATAAGTGAACAGCCCGACACCGAGCATTAGGAGACCATACATTAGCAGGACTAAGACGCCCGACCAACCCGAAAACGCCAAATCCATATGTTATTCATCCTCCTTTGCTTGCTCTTCTTCATCTTCAATAAGATTCCACTGATATTTAATAACGTAGTTAATGAAAGCCGACAAAATGAAGGACACCCCTATAACGATAAATGCCCAATAAGGAACTCCAAAGAATAAGGGTTCGTATGAGCCTGTTGGAAAATACCATGGTACACTTAGAATAATAATAATCCCCAGTATCACCCATGACTTCACTTGCTTGATTGGTTCCTTTTTAGATTGATTCACGGTCATACTCCTTTCGCTATTTTGGTTATATTCCGAAAAATGGATACAAAAAAAGATCGATTTTCTATTTGTATCTTTCTACTAAGAGACAGGATGAAGGTCGTTGATTTTACCAGCTTTAATAATTTGACCCGGCACCTCATGATCCATCAATGATTGCAAATACTTGGCCGAGTCGATCAGCTGATCAAGATCAGCACGAACATCATGTCCTATGAACTTAAGCATATGAACCAGATCTTCTGTGCAAATATTGCCTGTTGCCCCGGGAGCAAATGGACAGCCTCCTAATCCGCCAAGAGAAGCATCAAACCGCGTCACTCCAGCGCGAATACCTTCAATAACATTGGCCAGTCCCATGCCTCTCGTGTTGTGGAAATGCAAAGTTAAGGGGAGCTCCGGCCAGCGTTTTAACACGTTTTCAGCTAATCGATACACCTGATTGGGTGTTGCCATTCCTGTCGTATCCGCAAGGGTGATACCACTGACACCTAATTCCAAGTACTGTTCAACTAAACGAAGGACCTTGTCTTCAGAAATAGACCCTTCAAACGGACAACCAAAGGTCGTCCCTAGAGTTCCATTGACATCAATCCTTTCATTAGACAAAAAGCTTAGGATATCTCGGAAGTTTTCAAAGGATTGATCCGTTGTTCGCCGGACATTCTTTTGATTATGAGTTTCACTCACGGATACAACGAGATTGATCTCATCGACCTCACATTCAAGAGCTCTCTTAGCCCCCTTTAAATTAGGAACCAAAACACTGTAAGTCACGCCGGGTTGTCGTGTAATACCCTTCATCACCGCTTCGGCATCGCTCATATTGGGTACAGCTTTTGGCGAAACAAATGACGTCACTTCAATTTTATCGACGGCCGCATTGCTCAACCGGTTAATCAATGCGATCTTTTGTTCAGTTGGAATAAATTGATCTTCGTTTTGCAGACCGTCTCTGGCAACAACGTCTTGAATCTTAATCGTTTTCATACCCATCTCCTTCCTTTAGTAAAAAAGGTTAAATAATGCCTTGATCCTTTAATTTCTGAATTTTATCGTTATCATAGGCTAGCCAATGTTTCATCACTTCATCTGTATGCTGTCCAAGCTCAGGCCCCAGCCAGTTAATTTCTCCAGGTGTTTCACTCATTTTCGGAACAATTCCCGGAATTTTGACCGATTCTTCGTCATTCATTTTGACATTCTGAATCATCTCACGGCTTAAGAAGTGCGGGTCATTCATGATATCTTCAATGCTGTAAATCGGACCTGCCGGAACCCTCGCTTCATCAAGCACCTCTAAAGCGGTCTCAAAATTAACAGTCCTTGTCCATTCTTCAATGGTGTTATCAAGATAATCAGCGTGTTCTGCTCGACCGCTATTACTTTGGAACCGCTCATCGTCCGCTAATTCCGGTCGGCCAATCGCTGCCATCAACCTTTTGAAAATCGCATCACCGTTACCGCCGACAACGATATATTTTCCATCCCGGCATTGGTATGTATTCGATGGCGCGATACCAGGTAAGGATGATCCCGTTCTTTCTCGAACAGCTCCGAGCTTATCGTATTCAGGAACCATGCCTTCCATCAAGCTGAATACGGCTTCGTAGAGAGCAACATCAATGACTTGTCCTTTTCCCGTTCCGTTTATATCACGATGATAAATCGCCATGAGGGCACCGTTTACCGCGTACATCGCAGCTAACGAGTCGCCGAGACTCACGCCCACTCTTGTCGGGGGACGATCGGGATATCCGGTAATATGACGGAGTCCGCCCATCGATTCTCCGACGCTGCCAAACCCTGGTTTATCTCGATAAGGACCAGTCTGTCCGTAACCCGATACCCTGACCATCACGAGTCCGGGATTGATCGCCGACAGCTCATCATAACCTAAGTTCCATTTCTCAAGGGTCCCAGGCTTGAAATTCTCGACTAAAATATCACACTCTTTGACAAGGTCCTTAATCACCGCTTGTCCCTCTTCACTTTTTAAATTGACGGTGATTGACTTTTTATTTCTCGATTGCAGCCGCCACCATAGTGAACTCCCTTTGTAGATATGGCGCCAATCTCTGAGCGGGTCCCCTTTTTCCGGGGGTTCGACTTTAATGACATCGGCTCCGAATTCAGCCAGTAACCGACCGGCAAACGGGCCAGCAATTAAGCTTCCTAATTCCAAAACTTTAACGTTTTCTAAGGTTTTTTCCAAAGTTATTCACCCTTTTGTTGTGTTGTCTTGTCTTCAAAAAAGGTACAAATGGCTTGCAAATCATTTTGGATATGTTGTTTCATCAACCCTTCCACTTGATCGTCATTTTGCTCCAGAATCGCATGAACAATGTTTTCATGTTCTTCAATAAAATCATTGGACCTTGTAAAATGCTTTAAAATACAATTTCTCAAGTATACGGTTTTGGCACTGATCACCTTCAGCAATTGAATCAATTGTTCGTTACCTGAAGCACGGACAATAAGGTCATGAAATTGGGTATTCAATGCCACCACCTCACCCATATGATTGGAGCCTAAAGCAGTCTTTGTCTGATCTAGAATGACTTCTAACTGATGCTGATCATCCTGTGACATATTCTGGGCTGCGAGTCTTGCGGCAAGAGATTCTAAACTTTCGCGACAGAGATAAAGATCGATGGCATCTTCAACGGTTAGATCCAGGACATAAGTATAGGCCCCTTTCTGATTCACCAAACCATCCTGAAGTAACATGCGCATTGCTTCGCGGACCGGACCACGACTGATCCCTAATTTGTTCGCGAGTTTCACTTCCGTCAATTGCTCACCAGGTACAAACTCATTGTTTAGAATTAAATGTTTAATATGATTGTAAGCTTGAATATGCAAAGGTTCAGATTTGATAACCGGCGTCATTCGTTCACCTCCTCTTTTTGGAAACGCTTTTATCATATATTAGAATGTTGACTGTTAATTGTCAACATTCTAATGGGTTTGATTTTTAGTACAAATCTAAAATCAGCAAAACAAAGTGCCAACCTGGTCTCTTACAGGTTGGCACTCTGATTACGGGGGCTATTTACCGTTTCCGAAAAATGGACACTCTTTTCAATGATCTCGCCAATAACGAATCCAGTGCCAGACCTTGACTGCCGCTAAAAAGAAGATGGACGGCAGCGACAAGCAAGATCAGATTAAATTCAAATCCCCCCAAAAAGCCGGCCGATAATTTGACAGTAACAATCGCGCCAAACATGATTAGAGCAAATAGAGCAGCCATCACCCTAGTACCAGCCCCTACGACCATCGCCAGTCCACCAATGAGTTCAATAACGGCAACGATGTAGGCTAAAAATCCCGGCAAGCCCAAATCCGCAAAAGTAGCCACGGTTGTTTCAAGCCCTTTTTGAAACTTATCAAACCCGTGAATGAAAAAAATGATACCGACCGTGATTCGTAATAAAAACAAGCCCATTTTATACCGTTGATTCATTATCATCCTCCTAACCTTGTTATCCACAACTGCTATTTGTATCTACGTCATTCAACTGATATGAGGAATCCAGTATGAATATAACCCTTCTAAATCATACAAGTATTGACGAATCAATGAACATGATACCTATATACGCTTCCCCTTCAATGACATGCTTCTCAACGCCTCCATGATTAGCAGAAAGGCTTCCTCTTACCCGTTTAAGATCTCTATCCTTGTCAAATTTTCTCACTCATACAAAAGTTTTGTTTTTCTTGACCCCTTTTTTTATCATTATAAGCGGCTTAAATGACAGGCCCTTCATTGGAGTCAATCACTGCGCGATTGACGGCGCTTTCAATCTTCTTAATAACACTATCATCAATTTAGACCCATTTTCCCATTTATTTACGTGTTCACTTCACCGTCAAATTCTTGTATTTTCAATGAAATCATACATGATATCTTTTGTATTAACGGAGATATTAGAGACAACCAAAGTGAATGAATACCAATTTTAATTTGCTGATAAAGGAGATTGTTCTTTATGGATCTGAAAGCATTCAAAGGATACTCTTTACAACATTTCAAAAGGGATCTACTATCAGGAATTATTGTGGGCATCATCGCTATTCCGCTTGGTTTAGGATTTGCCATTGCTTCTGGAACGGCTCCTGTGACAGGGATTTATACAACCATTGTGGCGGGTCTACTAATCGCGCTCTTAGGAGGGGGCCGATTTCAAATTGGCGGACCAACCGGAGCTTTTGTTCCTGTCTTGATGGGGATCATTTCTCAATTTGGATACCAAAATCTATTAATTGCCGGATTTATGGCGGGGATTTTACTCATGATTCTAGCGGTTTGCAAAGTGGGAAGCTTAATTCACTTTTTTCCTCATTCAGTTATTACTGGTTTCACAGCCGGCATTGCGGTGATTATTTTCACCGGACAAATTGTCAACTTTTTAGGCATGCACGATATTCAGCAATATCAATACTTTCATCTCAATATGCAGGCCATTGCAATCAATCTTCACCTCGTCAATCCCTATAGTATCATAACAGCCTTGATTTGCTTACTCACTATCTTGGTGATTCCACGTTTTTTTCCGAATGCTCCCGCTTATTTACTGGGCATGCTTGTATCGAGTACCATTTCGGCATTCTTCTATAATGGTCGCGTCGAAACCATTGGGTCGATTTACGGTAACATTCCAAGTGGATTCCCTGAATTTCAACTGCCTGCCTTGACCTTGGACAAAATCATCACTTTGTTCCCATCGGCTATTCTAATCGCTGTCCTCGCAGGACTGCAATCTTTATTAACTTCCCGCGTAGCGGCTGACATGACGAATTTTAGCCATAACAATCAAAAAGAACTCATCGGCCAAGGCGTGGTTAATACGGTGGTACCGTTATTTGGCGGCATTCCAGCCGCTGGTGAGGTGGCACGAACGGTCACGAATATTAGAAACGGAGCCCACTCCCCGGTTGCAGGCATGACCCATGCCTTAGTCGCTTTATCAATGTTATTATTACTTGCCCCTTATGCTACACACGTGGCCATTGCCAGCTTAGCACCGGTTTTAATGGTTGTAGCGTGGAACATCAGTAAAAGAGACCAATTTATTCATGTGGTTAAAGCACGAACTGGAGATTCGTGGATTTTATTAGTCACCTTTGTGCTCACATTCTCCACTAATCTAACCTTAGGCATAGGGGCTGGTTTATTTCTCTCCTTTTGTATCTATTTATACAAAAAAAGACAGGAACGTCGGTCGTCTAAAACTGAGGAAATAAGGTTATAATTCCCCTTATTTACCAAAAAAAAATGAGACAAAAGTATATGAGTCACAGAATCATCCGAACTTGTTTCATTCATCAGTTCGGATGATAAACTTACTTTCATCTCTTATTGTTCAACTTTTGGGTATCCTGTTTTAGATTTGTCCCAGCCTCCGCTCATTTAACTGTTATTGTTGTTGTCATCGTCTGATTCCTCTATCCTCTGATCAATCTCATGCTTTTCTTCTTCCCACCATAAAGCTTCTTCCGGCTCTTCGATAACCTCTTCAATGTCCTCTTTTTCTGCAACGGCTGGCATTGAACCCCGGAGCGGTTTGCCAGACGTATCCTTAACAAGATACGTCACAACCATAATACCAATGAGCGAAGCAAAAATAAGATAATAGGCCGGGACCATCCTGTTCGACATCGCATTAATCAACCAGGATACAAGTAACGGTGTCGTCCCGCCAAACACTGAAGCCGATATATTATACGTTATCGCCAGCGCACCGTATCTGACTTCTGTAAAGAATAGTGAGGGCAGCAATGACGGCATGGTTCCTTGAAACGAGGAAGAAAAGATGGCCAATAACATAACTCCGAAAAACACCAGCAAAGTATTGCCGCTCCCAATCAATAAAAACGCTGGAATCGATAAAAGGATTAAACCGATTAATCCTCCTTGGATAATCCGTTTGGCACCAATCCGATCCCCAAAATAGCCCATCATTAACACAATGGGTACCATAAGAACCATGACAATTAAAATCAACAGCAGCCCTTTCGTTTCCCCGTAACCGAGGACAGCGGATAAATGTGAGGGCATATAGGACAAAACCATATAGTTCACGACATTATAAAAGAAGACGACGATCAATCCAATAAGCAAAGGCTTCCTGTGGTAGACAAGGATGTCTTTCATCGACACATGCTCATTGTCATCCCTTGATTCTTCCATAGCTTCGAAAGCCGGTGTTTCTTCTAAACGATTCCGCAGCCAAAAGCCGACGAAACCAATGGGTGCAGCAATAAAGAATGGAATGCGCCATCCCCAGTCTACCATGGTATCGGATCCCAAAATAAATGTGAGCAAGGTGACGATACCGGATCCTGCAATATAACCGATTAGGGTCCCCATTTCTAACCCGCTTGATAAAACCCCTCGCCTCTTATCTGGCGTGGATTCAGCGATAAACGTCATTGCACCCGCATACTCTCCACCTGTTGAAAAACCTTGAACTAATCTGGCAACAAGCAATAATATGGTCGCTGTCGCACCGATCGATGCATAGCTTGGAATCAACCCGATACTTAAGGTGGATAGTGCCATCAATGTTAACGTCATCGCTAGAACTTTTTTGCGCCCTAATCGATCACCTAACATTCCAAAAAACATCCCGCCGATGGGACGGACAAGAAAGGCAACAGCAAATGTGGCAAAGGAATAGATTAATTGCACCGGCCCGCTTAGTTCAGGAAAAAATACTTGGCCAATCGTTGCAGCGAGATAGGAGTAAATACCGAAATCAAACCATTCCATGGCATTACCAACCGCTGTTCCCACAACGGCTTTTTTCGCAACTTGAGTATCGACAACTGTCACATCATCTTTATGTAAGGTCTGTTTCGATTTTTTCTTGAACGACAATCGGGATCGTTTTTTGTTATTACTCTTTTCAGCCATTGATCGATTCCTCCCTTTGATCTGCTCCAATCTTTAATAGCCACTTCAATATTAGGTTTTACGACTTCCTTATTTCACATTCACTTTGGCTTTCATATTACAATGATTAAATTCAGATTAAGAATGATCTCAATGGAACAAGTTTTATTGATTGATTCGAAGGGTATGAAAAAGTTACCAAAGTCAGTGTCATCACCCAAAATGGTCAGTCATTCGATGAAAGGAACATAACGCGAGATAACATTCGATGCAATGAAACACAGGAGGTTCATTCTAATGAAGGGCATTATTCTTGCTGGAGGAAACGGAACACGCCTTTACCCGTTAACCCAATCCATTTCTAAGCAACTGCTCCCTGTCTATGACAAACCGATGATCTATTACCCTTTATCCGTATTGATGCTCGCTGGAATCAAAGACATCTTAATTATTTCGACTCCAAAGGATACACCAAGATTTCAAGAACTACTCGGTGATGGCAGTCAATTTGGGATTTCTCTGTCATATAGTGTACAATCTTCTCCTAAAGGACTCGCTGAAGCCTTTATTATCGGTGAATCATTTATCGGTCAGGATAACGTGGCCTTGATTCTGGGAGATAACATTTTCTATGGCCAGGGCTTCACGCCGTTATTACGCCATGCAGCCAATAAAACAAATGGTGCAACAGTTTTCGGTTATCGTGTCAGGGAACCTCAACACTTTGGTGTTGTCGCTTTTGATCACGAACAAAAAGCTCAATCCATAGAAGAAAAACCAGCCAACCCTAAATCTGATTTTGCGGTTACCGGCTTATATTTTTACGATCAAGATGTTGTGCAAATGGCCAAGGACATTCAACCATCAGAACGCGGTGAACTCGAAATCTCTGACATTAATCAGGCATATCTTGAACAGGGAACGCTTGATGTTGAATTACTCGGACGTGGTTTTGCCTGGCTCGATACCGGCACTCCTGAATCTTTATTCGAAGCATCACAATTTATCGAAACCGTCGAAAAGCGTCAGGGGTTTAAAGTCGCCTGTCTTGAGGAAATAGCCTATTATATGAACTACATGTCCCAAGACCAATTAATGAGCAAAATCAAAACGATGAAAAAGAGTGCTTACAGACAATATTTGCTTGAAGTGGCGCAAAGTGCGTATACTCAGCAATATTGGAATCAAGCGAATCGAGGCCATCGAACAGAATTGATGCAATGATGACGTTTTTGCGACAATATAGACGAGCATTCACTTCATCATGACTTTCCAAAACCAGTCGTTAATACCTGCAAACAAAGACGTGAACAAGACCGGAGGCTGCTATGATTCCTTTCAACGTTCCACCCATGACAGGTAAGGAACAACACTATATCGAGCAAGTCATAAAAAACAAAAAGTTATCGGGTGACGGTAGGTTCACCCAAGCTTGCCAAGCATGGATCGAGGAAAAATACTTTTGTCAAAAAGCATTGCTGACAACATCATGCACCCATGCGCTTGAAATGGCTGCCATGCTAGCGGGCATCGGACCGGGAGATGAAGTGATTATGCCCTCTTATACATTTGTCTCCACAGCTAACGCATTTGTGTTACAGGGGGCCACGATTGTCTTTGTTGATATTCGCCCGGATACAATGAACATCGATGAGACATTGATTGAAGATGCGATTACGGATAAAACAAAAGCGATTGTGCCTGTCCATTACGCTGGCGTTGCTTGTGAGATGGACACGATTAATGCCATTGCTGATCAGTATGGCATCACTGTGATTGAAGATGCTGCTCAAGGCATGATGAGCGTTTATAAAGGTCAAGCCCTTGGAACACTCGGGCGTCTAGGTTGTTATAGTTTTCACGAAACGAAAAACTATTCTAGTGGTGAAGGCGGAGCCCTCCTTATCAACCATGAAGGTGATCAATATAGATCTGAAATCATTCGTGAAAAAGGCACGAATCGTTCCCAATTTTTCCGGGGACAGGTCGATAAATATTCCTGGGTTGATGTGGGATCGTCTTTTTTGCCAAGCGAATTGAATGCGGCCTACTTATATGCTCAATTAGAGCATGCGGGTGGGATCAATGAGGACCGGTTAATGTCATGGCAAACCTATTTCAATGAATTAAAACCTCTCGCCGATGAAGACAGAATTCAGCTGCCACATGTACCTGATCACTGTCAGCACAACGCCCATATGTTCTATATCAAGGCGAAAGACCTAAATGAGAGAACAGCTTTAATTGACTATTTAAAAGACAATGAGATTATGACTGCCTTTCACTATGTCCCGTTGCACTCGTCCATGGCAGGCCAAACGTTCGGTCGATTTCATGGGGAAGATTGCTATACCACACGCGAAAGTGAACGGCTATTGCGGCTGCCGCTTTACTATCACTTGGAAGAAAAAGATGTTTATTATATTATCAAAACAATAAAGGACTTTTACAAACCATGAAATTCAATCAATGGTTGTTCGCCGCCGCAATCGCCATCATCCTTATCTACCTCTCCCCCCTGCTCATATTGGGGGAGGATGCTCATGTTCGAATCCATGATAGTCTTGACTCTAACATGGTCTGGTACAAAATATTAGCAGAAAGCGGACAAGCCTTCGCCGCATCGGGAGCCGACATTCCCAATATGATGAATGGTCTCCCTAGAATAGCTTATGGTTCAGAGTTCAAGCTTTACGTGTTGTTATTCAGTCTGTTCACACCAATGACGGCTTTTATCATCAACGCGGTGATAATCAGGTTCACTGCGTTTTTCGGTATGTATATGCTATTGAAAAACCATATGCTGAAAAACCCCAACCCATTAATAGTAACAGGGGTCGCCCTTTGCTTTTCGCTGCTGCCGTTCTGGCCGTTCGGAGCGTTAAGCACCGCAGGTATTCCACTGGCTTTATACGCATTTTTAAATATCAGAAGGCATAACTCAAATGTTTCTGACTGGCTCATTCTTGGCTTGATGCCCTTTTATTCCAGTTTCATTCTGACATTCATTTTCTTTCTTGGTCTCATGGGGATACTATGGCTTGTTGATGGGATCCGTAATAAGGATATGAATTGGACAATGTTTTTGGCCATCGTGATGATGACCGCCATTTATCTTGGAAAATTGTATCGTCTTGTTATTGGGGTATTATTCGGGCACGCGTTTACAGACCATCGAGCTGAATTCTCCCTTGGACATAACAGCTTGAGCGATACGCTGAGCTTATTTATCGAGAATTTCACGACAGCTCATACACACGCCTATACATTACAGCAATACATCATCATTTACGTTGTCGGCGGAGCCTTATTGCTTGTGTTATTCTCTAAATACAAACAGCGTTCCTTACGTCTCAAAGCTGATCAGAATCATTTGTTGCTTTTATTGCTTGTGCTTGCAGCCGCTTTTTCCTTTTGGTACGCACTCTGGTATTGGGAAGGGATGCGCGTCCTAAAAAATGTTTCTGATTTGTTGAATACCTTCAACTTCAGCCGAATCCATTTTCTCAATCAAGTCTTGTGGTATTTGATGTTTGCTTTAGCTTTAACCATCATTCATACCAAGTTTAAGGTCGGAAAAATCATCGTTAGCGTCCTGCTTATAGGTCAATTGCTAGTCGTCTGCAACCAAAATCACGAATTGAAATACAGAAGCGTTGATTATCCGTCATTTGAACAATTTTATTCCGAAGACCTTTTTTCCAATATACAAGACTACATCGGGAAGAACCCTGAGAACTACCGTGTTGCAAGTATCGGGATGCATCCCGCTATCGCACTGTATAACGGCTTTTATACGCTGGACGGCTATATAACGATGTATCCTTT
Source organism: Tuberibacillus sp. Marseille-P3662 (assembly GCF_900178005.1). NCBI lineage: Bacteria > Bacillati > Bacillota > Bacilli > Caryophanales > Sporolactobacillaceae > Tuberibacillus > Tuberibacillus sp. Marseille-P3662. The sequence continues at coordinate 1,651,151 of NZ_FXBS01000006.1, forward strand.
ATCGTATAAACATCAATTTCGAGACGTGATAGACGGTGAACTGGATAAAGATGCAACCCTCCAACATTACTATGATACATGGGGCAGCCGCTGTTACATCTTCGTTGATGAACTTGGCAAACATTATATGTACACAAAAGATAAGCACAAAGTTGTGAAACACCTTGATATAGACACCCCTCAATTCAAAAAAATGGGCGGCGACTATATTTTATCTGCTGTTAAAATCAAAAACGCCAAAGCAGAGAATTTGAAATTACTCAAGGTGTTTGAGAATGATCAATCTGTTTGGCGCATCCGGCTTTATAAGGTGTTATAGAACCCGTTTATAGAAATGATTCCACACCTAGTTGTCAGCTTGTCTCATACATAATATATATGAAAATCAGGAGGTTCACTGCTGATTGTTATTATAATAGGGATTGTCAGTTGTGTCTGGATCAATCACCGTATTGACGGGCTTGATAATCACATTATTCTGCCCCTCAACGGTTCCAAATCCTGAATTTGTCTTGGATTGGGTCCTCCAATTCATTTGATGATTTGTGCCGGTGAAAATCCCAGATGTTGTGTCAATGACATTGACATTAATCGAATCGAAATGGATCATCTTGCTTGCCCCTGTGATGATGAAACAACATCTCCGTCATGTATTGGAATGTCAGCAACATCAGGGTCATAAACATTATTGACTGAATTAGAGGTTACATTCCACCCAAAAAACATGCCGTTACCGAAGTTATTTTTTGAATGAGCCGACCAATTATTTTGCTGATTCTCACCAACAGATATGCTGGAGTCTGTATCTAACGTATTCACATTGATCGAATTAAAACTAATTGGAACAGCCATGTGCTCCCTCCTTGCGTAATATCAGTTACACATATAAATAATATATGGTACAGCTATCACAACGTGACAACAACGCGACTTCTTCGCCTTGTTTCTTGTTGAATCCTTTAATACTCATTTCATAAAGCCTAAAAATCAACGACAGCCTTAAGGCTGTCGTCAACCGGCCGAAAAATATTAGACTGTCATGTACATGCTTCACATTCATAATAGTTTTTTTCAACGTCCAGTGTCTTAAGTAACTTTTCAATTCGAATGTCACTTTCATCAACAAATTCAAGATCAGCGACTCTCTCAACAAGTTTGTTCCTAGCTATATCTTCAGATTCCGCCACAATGCTAAATTCACTTGTCTTATTTTCCGGAATAACCACATATTCAAAAAGATATCGTGCCAATTGAGGGGCAACTCCTTTCTCGCTATCATTTAAAAGTTATCATTATAGACATCATATCAATAGTTGATTCAGTATGGCTAGAAATACGATTGAGCATTAGGAGGGAGACTTTACTAATAGTATAACCTTTGCTTGTTCATAAAAAAAGGATATATTATTCGAATAGTCAAATTTGATTGACAATTATAATTAAGAGTGGTACATTTATGCTAGTTAACGTTAACGTCAACTCAATATTGAAAGCGGTGGATCAAGTGTGTCGTGTCATGAAAAACAATACCTCATTAGCGAACTGGCTTCATTATTTGACATCAGTTCAAGAACCATCCGTTATTATGAAGAAATGGGATTGATACAATCACAAGATCGTGATGCCTCCAGTCAGCAGAGAACCTTTTCTGACCAAGAAAGGCGTCGGCTCAAACTCATTCTCCGCGGCAAACGTTTAGGTTTCCGATTGCAGGAAATTAAAGAAATGGTCGACCTATATGAGAGCAATCCAAAAGGTGATCTGGAGAAACAACGCATATTGGCCTACACGGATCAAAAGTTACAAGACATTGATGAAAAACTGCTTGAATTGCAAACAGCTAAAGCGGATATTTTGGCATATAGGGAAAGATTCGAAAATGATTAACGAGTAGTATCCAAGCCCGCTAGGCTTGATATAACCAATAATACTTTAGGGCAGGTGTCATGATGACGACCATTCACGGTATATTGGAACGACATGCTAGGAAGTATCCTGTTAAAGAAGCGTGGATCACCCCGACTGCTCGGCTCAGTTACCCTGATATGAATCGTACCGTCAATCAAATGGCAAGATGGCTTCAAAATAAAGGAGTTAGCCGCTATGACAGGATTGCGATCCAGTCCAACAATAATGAACATTTCTTCTATGCTTATTTCGCTTTAATGAAACTCGGTGCCATCCCGATGCCTTTGAACGTGAAACTAACTTCAAATGAACTCATCCCCCTATTAAATAACACCAAGGCTTCTGGCGTTCTTTTTGAAAGCGCATACAAACCTGTAATAGATGAGGTCACCGCGCAAAATCTAATACCTTATTGTTTTTCTATAGAAGATGCAACCAAACTTGCCCGCGGGTTTTCCACTGATAACTTGGAACTTGCCATCAGTTCAAAAGACATTGCTGAGATCATGTTCACATCCGGAACCACCGGTGTCCCAAAAGGCGTTCTATTCACACACGAACAATTAACAGCCGTAGCAACGGCAATCGCAATAGAGTTTAACTTATCGGCGGATGACCGCTCGCTGACCCTTATGCCTTTATCCCATTCTGCGCCGCTTAATGACTTCTTCCTGGCTCCTTTTTATTGCGGTGCCTCACATGTTATAGGCGATTACACACCACAAGCATTTTTGCAGGCCATTCACAAGGAACAAACGACAACCACATTCGCCGCGCCTATCGCCTATTTACTAGCAGCCAAACATCCTCACCTTCAATCTTATGATTTATCAAGCATGAGAGTATTCGCTTACGGTGGAAGCCCCATGCCGCTCGCTTCGTATCAATATGTCAGCCAAGCATTTCGAAATAACAACTTTTATCAAGTCTATGGTTTAACAGAGGCCGGACCCAATGGTTGCCTGTTAAGACCTGAAGAACACCATACAAAACCGGGGAGTATCGGGAAAACGCCTGTCGTTAATGTCGAAATGAAAATTGTTACGGAGTCTGGAATAGAAACAACCCCTGGTCAATACGGAGAAATTATTCTAAAAGGCGATAGTTTGATGGTCGGCTATGATAATAACGCACAAGCGACGTTAGAAACCATCCAAGACGGCTGGCTGTATACAGGGGATATCGCCTATCGCGATGCGGACGGCTATATTTATATCGTTGATCGCAAAAAAGATATTATCATTCCCGGCGGTGTAAATGTCTACCCACGTGAAGTTGAAAACATTTTAACTAAACATCCCGGCGTCGAACAAGTGTGTGTTGTAGGTGTGGCTGATAAAGAATGGGGTGAGACCGTTAAAGCTGTCGTCGTTCCAAAGGAGGGAGCCGAGCCCACCCAAGAGGCATTAAAAGAATATGTTTCCGAGCACTTAGCTGACTACAAGCAACCGCGCATCTATCGTTTTGTAAAGGCATTACCGCACAATGCCAGCGGAAAACTGTTGAAACAAAAAATAAAGGAGATGTGATCCATGCCAAAAAGTGTGAAGGAACACACAAAGATAGATTATACAAAATGGGAACAAGGCCATGACGCCCAATGGTATGACGATGATCCAATTTTACAGCGATATGCGAAGCGATATTTATCCAACACAATGTTGGACTATGTGGAGTCCGATTTTCATAAGACGGGGAAACTGGCTGCCGGAGCGATGGATGAAAGAGCTGAACATACTGACAGAGACGGAGCACCAAAACTGATTCGCTACAACCGTAAAGGCGAAGAAATTAATGAAGTTTGGTATAACGAAGGCTACTTACAGACGGTCAAAGACGGGTATGGCACCGGTGTCGTTTCATATCGGTATGATGAGTATGCACCAGAACAAGTCCCGTTCATGGTTAACGCGATTCTGCTCTATATGCTTTGTGAAGCGGAAACAGGATTCACATGTCCGATCGGTCTCTCACAATCTGCTGCTTTTGTTCTTGAGAAATTCGGTACCCAGCAGCAAAAAGACGATTATTTGTCTCTATTAGCTGCAACAGATCCGGATATCCACGAACAAGGCGGCACCTTCCTTACAGAAATTCAAGGCGGCTCTGACGTGGGAGCTACGGAAACCACAGCCGTCAAACACGGAGACCATTATCTATTAAGCGGTGAAAAATGGTTCGCAAGCAATTGTGATGCCGAAGTGGCCATTACTTTAGCACGTATAAATGATCAACCATCAACACGCGGACTGGGTCTTTTTCTTATGCCGAGAACACTCCCTGATGGGACAAAAAACAACGTGACGATCCGCCGATTAAAAGATAAATTGGGTGTCAGAGCGGTTGCCAGCGGCGAGTTGGTATTGAACGAAGCCGTTGGTTACCTGATCGGTGAAGAAGGAAAAGGTTTTAAATATATGGCAGAAGCGTTAAATGTATCCCGTTTGGGGACTTCCCTGGCAGGACTCGGGGTTGCAAGAAGAGCCTTTCTAGAGGCTGCTATTTACACAAGTCATCGAAATGCCTTTGGACAGTCAGTGAATCAATTCCCGATGGTCCAGGAAACGCTTGTTCATATGATCACAGAAATTGAGGCCGGTTGGGCGGTTGCTTCACAAACGATTCGCATGTTCGACCATGTTCACACTTACAATCATCACACTAACAATGACTACTCTTTAATGCGAATTTTATTATCACTTGCCAAATACCGCTGCAGTGAACTCGGAGTTTCCGCGGCCAAAGAAGCCCTCGAACTTCATGGCGGCAACGGATATATCGAGGAATACGTCACGCCGAGACTCCTTAGAGATGCGGTTGTCAATCCTGTCTGGGAAGGAACAGCCAATATTCAATGCCTTGAAGTTCTGAAGACGCTGCAGAAAAGCGGTGCCGCTTCGTTTTCTGAAGACCTTCACAAGACGCTTGATAGCATCGATCATCCTTCTCTGTCAACAACAAAAAATCAATTAACAGAAGAAGTGAACCGTACAGAGCAGTTGATCGAACATGTTCTCAAACAAGATGAACACCAACAACAAGCGGCCGCAAAAAAATTAGCCAATAATATGTACGATGCCTTTGCCGGCGTGCATTTACTTGAAGAAGCCCAGTATGACATCGAAACAACCAATGATAACCGTAGAGCTCTGGCGGCAGAACACTGGGTCCATCAACAATTCAGGCAGACTAACGATCAAGATATACTCACCAATGGTCATGTCAGCCCTGAAATGTTTGAAACCCTTGTTTGTTTTGGATGATGTTTCGACATTTTGAGAACACCCCTCTTTTATAGATACTCCTAAAGCGGCTGTTATTAATCGTAATAGTCGCTTTATACTCATGCATCCCTATCAAACATCTTTATAGATAAACTTCCTATATGTTTTAAAACCTTGCTTTCGATAGAATTCCTTTGCGATACGATTGTCCACCCAATAATCTAACTCGATTTTGTCTATGTGATCGTCCTTCGCCATAGCTTCAATGAATTGCATGAGCTGCGACCCATACCCTTTTTTCCGGTAGACGTCCTTAATACTGATTTGGTGAACATACACTGATTGATAGGATTTCTTAAATGCATTTTCTGGATAATCCTTGATTTCAATCCAAGCGTAGCCTAGATATTGATGATGATCCTCTAAAAGAAGAAACGTATGGTGAGGTTTGTTGACCGCATTTCTAAAAAGAGCTTCTGCGGCTTCATAGTTATATGCCTTAAAATGCTCCGGATAAAGCTCAACATGCAAATTGTGGACATATTGATTTAATTCGGCAATGGTACTATAATCTTTAGTCTTTGTTATTTTCATGTGAGTTCTCCTCTATGAATTTTTTCTTAACCCTTCACGTATTCCTACAAATGATTTTTATAAAATTGATGCAGGAATTCGTCGATCAATGTCGTATTTTTATTATGTAGGTTGATCTTTTGATGCCAAGCGTTCCCCTTAATGAAATATTTTATCTTTCCAGCTAACCTCATGCTTTTCCATCTTATCAAACACTCAATCACCCGTATTCAATCAGCTATAAAATCCAGTAACTAAAAGTTGACTCGAAAATCTATTATTTGATTCATGCCATTTAAACAACGGGTTGAGATCATTTAATGATATAAGAAAGGCTTATTATGATATGTTATCATACTGATAAAAGGAGCTTTGACAATGGATGATGAACTCAAAGTTATTTTACAAGGTTTAAAAGAAGGTCAAGAAAACATGGACGCTAAGCTCGAAGGCTTAAGCTCACAGTTTGATGCGTTCAAGCAAGACATGTACGAATTTAAAGGTGAAATGTATGAATTTAAAACGGAGATGTATGCATTTAAAGATGACATGTACGAATTTAAGAGTGAGATGTATGCATTTAAAGATGACATGAATGGATTCAAGGATGAGATGCAAGACTTTAAGGAAGAAGTCTATGAATTTAGACATGAGACAAACGAAGGGCTCACTCAATTGAACCAAAAAGCCGATGAAGCCCAAGACGGCACTGAAGCCTTAAATCAGCGCGTTTGGAACCTTGAGAAACAGTTGATCGGTGGAAAGAACCATCGGAACGGTTGATCTATAAAGACATACGCCCCTCCCTACTCTATCACCCTAATAACGATCCAATTTATAAAAATATTTAATGATAATATTTAATAAAAAAAGAGTGACTCATGGAACTCTCTAGCATTCCAGGAATCACTCAATAATGATTTTAACCTAATGCACGTCCTTAATCCTTATTCATCAACAGTTATTGCACGATTTCTTTGGCTGACGTTCTTAAATCCTTTTCTATGTTTCCATCTTTTATAACCACACGAATATTATCACTGTTTTCAAGGGAACGGATATCCGCTATCGGGTTTGTTTTAGTAATAATAAGGTCCGCTTGTTTACCAGTCTCAATCGTTCCTAATTCATTGTCCCAACCGAGACATTCCGAAGCAACTTTCGTGGTTGCGGTAATAGTTTCCATCGGTGACATCCCGATATCACACATTAGACCGAGTTCACGAAGATTTGTTCCATGCGCCATAACCCCTGCATCTGTCCCCATGGCGATTTTTACGCCTGACTTATAGGCCTTCGCAATACTTTCACGATGGATATCGGCCACCTCTTTCGCTTTTTCAACCGCGTGTTGTGGCATATCATCACTATCTTGACTCGCTTCTAACACCGCAATCGGGGCGAGCAACGTTGGAACAAGATAGGTCCCATTTTCAAGCATTAATTCAATCGCTTCATCATCAAGGAAAATGCCATGTTCGATGGAATGAATACCGGCACGGACGGCGTTCTTAACGCCTTCAGCACCTTGGGCATGGGCCATAACTTTCGCACCACGCCGAAATGAGGCTTCTTTGACCATGATTTCCAATTCCTCTTGCGAAAATTGAGTATATTCAGGATGATCTGTAGGGCTCATGACACCTCCCGTCGCATGCACTTTGACAATATCTGCCCCGGCTCGCAACATTTCTCGTACTTTTTGGCGAACTTGTTCCGGGCCATCACAAATGCCGCTTGGCATCCCTGGATAGCTAGCCGATGTTACATCAATACCAGAACGCATCCATGAATCACCATGCCCACCTGTAATCGTCAACGGATTGATACTTATTTGCATACGCGGTCCCGTTACCAGCCCATTCTCGACCGCTTCCTTTACACCCACATCCGTGAAGCCTGCATCACGAATCGAAGTAATGCCTGCATCAACAGTCCTTCTTAAGTATTCAACTGACTGAAAAAATTTATATGAAAAGGGTGTCTTCAATGTTTCTCGCATATCGGTTATTTCCATCATCATATGAACGTGTGTATCGAATAAACCAGGAAGAATAAAACCGCCACCAGCATCCACGATTTGAACATTTTCATTGGGTACCTTAATATCATTTACTTGACCAACCGCTTCGATCCGATTGTCTTTCAATAACACTCCTGCCTCAAGTACCGGCTGTCCTCCTTTACCATCTATCAATATTCCATTTTTAACAAGCGTGTACATCATATGATATCCCCCTTATAATGTTTGAACGAGTAGACTTGCAATGACAACAGATCCGACTGTCACAGATGTGAATCCACCTATCAGCATAGGGGATAGAACTTCATTAAAAATCGCATCTTCTTCCTTTTGATTTCTACCCACGCCGCGGCTAACCTCTTGCGAAATAAGATAGTCGCCTGGAAAACCATACAGTGCTGTTAAAGCAACGGGTATACCTTTGCAAGGATCCCATTTAAACAATTTTGATCCAATGTAACCACCTACGACAAGCCCTGCCGTACCAATAATAATGATTAAAATGACTTCAGGGAGAATTGCAATCACATCATTGAATGAAATCGTCGCCAGGGACCCAACAACGATAAAAATGAGTCCCACCATGGCAATGCTGAATCCATTGGCCTGCTCCAATGCTTTTTGCGGATAAAAACCAACATAAGTTCCGATAATGCCAATAGCTAGGCCAAACAGGCTATAACTAATACCAGTGAGGGTTTCCAGCCATACAGCAAGGGAACCACCTATAAATATCATGAACAGCAATATAAAGCTACTATTCTGATATTTTTCAGGCACTAAGGTTTTCTTCTTGCGTCCCTTGTTTACCGGGTTTTCTTCAGGACCCTCACCTGAAACGTCTTTTGCAACAACAGAAGCAGCCGTAAAGTGACCAGCATCCATAGATTGACGAATTCTAAAGCCGTGCCGACGAAGTAAAATTGAAGTAAGCGGCATACCCGCTATGCCTTGCAATGCTAAGACGATCAATGGAATAGCAGCCAGACTTGCGAGACCAACATTTTTAAGCGCTTCAGATGTCACAAGATATGCGATCAACCCTCCGGTTAACGGACCTGATCCTGCAACTGCGGTCTCATAACCAAAAAGCGGCGTAGCAATAAGGAAAATCAATATAACTGAAAACGATATGCCTATAAGAGAGATGAGCACAGCTTTATATTGGCTTTTCATCACCCTTATAGGAATGAGTGTCCCCATATGCACTAGGAGAGCCGGTTGTAAAACGGCACCAACAACAGAAAATGTAGAAGCTTCAATAATATTCTCTGGTAAAATCCCTGTCTTAAGCAATGCAAACATACCCACTAGAACGATCAGCAAGGTAGGAACTTTGGCTCTCGTTTTGATTGAAACAATCTCACCTACTGTTATTATAGCTAAAACAATCATCGTGGCTACGACAGGATCCATATGATCAACCTCTCTTTGTGTTATAAAAAAATCTAGAAATGATGACGCCTTATCTATTAATCTAATAATTTAAACGGGGCATTGACTAAAATTTTGAGGCCATCTTCCAAGGCATCTTCATCAATAGTGAAACGTGGATGATGGTGAGGATGGACCATTCCCTTATCCTCGTTTCCGGCTCCAACGCCGATAAAACATCCTGGTGTTTGTTGGGAAAACGCTGAAAAATCTTCACTTCCCATTTGCGGCGGTGCTTGTAAGACGTAATCACTTCCAAGCACTTCAGTCACCATGTCTTCAACTTCTTGTGTCACTTCCGAATCATTCATCACAGAGCTATAGCCCCATTGATAGTCTATTTCATAAGAAGCGCCATGCGCTTCAGTCACACCTTTTACAATACTTTCAATTTTTGCCCGCGTCTGTTCGCGAACATCTTGACTAAAACTTCGTACCGTTCCGCCCAAATTAACGGTTTCCGGAATCACATTATATGCCGTCCCCCCGTGAAACTTGGTCACTGATACAACAAGTTTCTCAGCAGGATCCAAACTTCGTGAAACAATGTGTTGCAAATTGTTTAAAACTTGAGAGCCGATAGCGATGGGATCAATTCCCGCTTCAGGCTGAGAGGCATGTCCACCTTGGCCTTTAATTTGAATATCAAATGTATCACAGTTAGCTGTCATCGGACCGTAAGTGATGCCAATTTGACCGACTGGGACTGGCGAAAACAAGTGAAGACCGATCACCTTATCAATCCCGTCCATGACACCCACCTCAACCATCTCTTGAGCTCCTCCAGGTTGTAATTCTTCAGCATGTTGGAAGATGAAAAGCACCTCTCCTTGAATGTGTTCCTGTAACTCAGTCAGTACTTTTGCAGCGCCGAGCAGCATCGCCGTATGACCATCATGTCCGCATGCATGCATAACACCAGGATGCTTTGAAGCAAAATCAAACTCATTTTCTTCTTCAATCGGAAGGGCATCCATATCAGCCCTCATAGCGAGAGACTTACCAGGAAGAGCCCCAACCAGTCGTGCTGTCACACTCGTTTTTGTCGGCCGAGACACTTCTAAGCTTCCAAATGATTGCAGCGTTTCATAGACAAATTGCGAGGTCTCCTCCTCTTGAAAGGATAATTCAGGATACTGATGCAGGAAACGTCTCCACTCGACAACCTGGTCTTTTACCTTCTGAACCAATGATTCACCTATTTTTGTTTCAAGCATACTTCCTTAGCCTCCCTTAATAGATATATTTTCGGTTGAATTTAAGTTATGTCCTTAAGTATATTGTTGCGTCAATTATTTGTCAATATAAAATTTTCTAATAATTATTGTCAAAAATACTTACATTTAACTAGACACATAAAAAAACAGGATGATTGATAATCACCCTGTTACAACTGAATTCGATATATTTTTCTTGGCCGCCCCCGGGGATTCGGGCTCTCTTCACCCGTTCCTTGTGCAAACTGATGCTTTTCAAGCTCAACTAAAATTCTTCGCGCACTTCTCGGCATAATTTGCATTTGCTGGGAGAGTTCGTGAGCAGTAATTTCATTTTTGCCGATTTTCTTTAGAATGGAATCAACCTTGCCTATGGTTGCGACACTTAATGAGGTTTGCTGACTAATGGTTTGAAATTTCTTCGTGTCATACGAATAGGTGATCGTTTCTGGTTTTCCTAATGGTCCGTTTATCGTTTTGTCTTCAAAATGGACCATCCATGCCCCTTTGCCTTTCTCTTTAGCATGGAGTAACGCCTTACCTGCATGAATCTCTGCTTCATAAGCGGATTGACCCAGTCCAATTCCACAAGTCACGACATCCTTATCAATCTGTTGAATTTCTTCCATGTTTGGAACAGCTGTGAAATCTTGTGTAATATCGGATAGTAACCCCCGTGTTGTAAAGATGACATACCGGCCGGGACCTACTGTTTTAAGCGATCCTTGAATTTTTTTAGCATAGACTAACAACTCTTGTGTATGTTTCATTTCAAAATGATTAAGCTCATCAGAAGAATACATGTCCTTAGATAAACTCATGAAAGTATCAATCTCTAACATCTGAACCGCGATTTGTGCATTTTTAAAACGCAGCATTTCATGCGTACGGAGGGCCATATTAAGAACGGAACTGATGGCTGATTCTGAAGGCCTTACGCGAAATACCGGCACACCAAGACGTTTAAGTTCATTTCGCACCATCCATATGCAGGTGACAGCCGCTTTCGTCTTTCCTTCAGTCCACAGTCGGTAATGATGCTCAACAATCTCATCAATCGATCCAGCGTATGGTTTAAGGTGTGCTGGATTAACATTAACATCTAATTCGCTGAAAATTTGACTGAATTGATAAGGCTCAAAAGCGTCAAAACTGATTTCATCACTATTGATGTGATCGTGATATTGCGCCTGATACAACGTTTTATAAAGGCTTGATTCGGTATAAGGCACATAGAACATTGGCTGAGTGACCTTTCCCCATCTTTCAGCTATTTGATAGACATAATAACCGGAAAAAACCCACATATCGATATCATGTTGATGCGCTTTTAGTATATCTATCACTTCTTCTCCTAGAGCGTGTAGAAATGGAAAAGTCGTGAATTCAGGGTACTCATTGGCAATAGATTGGATCAGTTCCAAATTGTCTTCCACCCCGATGATCCCTAATCGAATATTCATACTGTGACCTACTTTCTTTAACCTTAATGTTAAAAATTCCAGTTATATGAATAGTATCGCTTATCCATATAAAGACAGTCAAGAAAGTCCTGGTCACTCTGGGTATCTTTATTAAGCTTCTTGTTAGGAAAATGATTTGAAAGATGATTGTCATAAGAAAAGCCGTAAAAAAGCTCCTGATCTTGGAATTCATCCTAAATCAGAAGCCTCTTTAATCGTCCTTAAGAGTGATAACACCCTTTCAGTTAATGCGATCCTTAAACTTCATAGAAACTTTATGACATTCATTCCGGATAAAAAAGGACTTTGCCAAAGGATCCATCTCGATTTATTATTCTATCAAATGTTTTTGGTCCTTCATGCAAATGAAGTCTGTGTGAAATCATGGGCTTCACATTAATTTGTCCAGTACTCATATAGTGAATAGAAGCTCCCCATTCTTTTCCCGGAAACGGTGAGGAAATGGCATTCCATGAGCCCAACACTTTTAATTCATTACGAACGATTTTTTCAAAATAATATCGTTGAATATGAATATCAGCATAAGGAATACCCATGAATACGACTTCCCCACCTTTTTTCGGCAAAGACAACACCTGTGCGGATGTGGCTGGTGCCCCCGCAGATTCTACAGCTAAATCAACCCCGCAACCACTTGTATATTCATTAATCTGTTCATGAGCTGGTTGTTCTAATGAGTTAATTAAAACATCGGCTCCAACTTTATTGGCGACTTCAAGTTTGGAATCATCGATATCAATCGCATAAACTTTCTTCGCACCGAAAATTTTGGCCCATTGTACGGCAAGTAACCCGATATTTCCACATCCCATAACAGCCACTTGAGCACCCGGCTGGATGCTTGTGCGATAAAAACCGTGAGCAACGACGGAAGATGGCTCAATCAGTGCAGCGGTATCGTAATCAACATTGTCTGGAAGGGGGATAATGTTATTGGCGGGTAGTTTTACATACTCCGCATAGGCACCGGGATGACGCGCACCAATAACAGTGAGTTTCTCACAGCGTGATAATTCTCCTTTTTGACAGCTTTCACATTGACCACAATAAAATGTTGGACAGGCTGCAACACGAGCCCCTTCTTTAATATTTTCGTCAACATCTGGTCCAACATCTATGACCTCTCCAGCGAATTCATGACCAAATGTCATCCCTTCAACATAGGGTCCCAATTTTTTATATCTGGATATATCTGAACCACAAATACCAACTGCTTTTACTTTAATTATGACATCATCTGACTTGTCAATAACCGGTTTAGGTGATTCTTCAAAACGGATATCTTGTTTGTCATAAAGACTTAGAGATTTCATTCTATTAACCGTCCTTTTCTAAGGGTTAATCGTCTCTTATTAGCTCGAAGATTCATTTTGTGTTTTTCTTTTACTGAAAACAATTTTAAATAATGCGCCGCCTACTACTAATGAATTAAAAATCATTTGATATTCTAAGTAAAAATCGCTGATGACCCTGAAGCGTCCTAACATAAAATCCAACAGTGCATCGACCATTTTTAACTCCCTTTCTTGCGATTTGGACGATTAAGTCGTAACTCAACCGTCCATGAATCTTACAATCTTGTGCTTAGAATCTCTTAACGTCTTTTTTAATGGCTCTTGAGGAGGCTCAAGCCATGCCCGCGGAAAGCGTCCGCCTAGAGTGGAAATCAACAGGCCAAGCACACTTACACATGTTTGGATTATCTGCTTTAGTTTTGAATGATGAAATCGATTCGCATCTAAAAGCAGCAATTTTTTATAAAACAGCCTTTTTAATCAACAGGCGTTAATAATACTTTGATGGCTTCACCGCTTTTAATGGCATGATAGGCTTCGTCCCATTGTGTAATATCGAACTCATGCGTGACCAGCGCTTTTGCATTGACACTTCCATTATTCATCAATTCGAGGGATGGCTCCCAGTCGGCAGGCTTTTGACTCCTGCTTCCGACAACTCGGATCTCTTTCTGAATGATTTTTTTTAGATCGAATGAGACATCCGGTTGAGGGAAAATGCCTAACTGACCATATTGTCCTTTCTTACGCAATACATCAAGCCCTTGTTTTGCTGCGGGAACTGCGCCTGAACATTCGAATACAACATCTGCACCGTAACCGTCTGTCAGACTATTAACAAGTTGTTTAATATCTTGTTCCTGTGTATTCACTGCATAGTCAATGCCCACTTCTTCTGCTTTATCTAAACGGACTTTATCGTTGGTTAAACCAGTGATTAGCACGCAGGCACCGCGACTTTTAGCAACCATTGCTGTAAAGAGACCAATTGGACCGGGGCCAATCACGACAACAACATCCCCTTTGTTAATCTCCGTTTTTGCAACAATATGATGCGTACAGGCAAGCGGTTCTGTCATTGCTGCTGAGCGATCATCAACATGATCTGGAAGGTGATGGAGACTGTCCTTACGGGCAATTAAATACTTTGCAAATCCACCATCCTGCTGTGTCCCCAATCCTTTACGATGATGACATAGATTGTAGTCACCGGATTGACAATAGTTACACTCTCCACAAATATAGAAAGTGGTCTCTGACGTCACACGGTCTCCTATTTCAAACTCACTAACACCTGCACCAACCTCAACGACCTTACCAGAGAATTCATGACCTAATGTAACAGGTGCGCCAACTTTGTAATTCCCTTCATAGGTATGAATGTCCGATCCACAGATCCCTGCATATTTCACTTCAATTTTCACTTGATCTTTTCCGGGCTTAGGTTCTTCTTTATCTTGAATGTCTAGATTCCCAAATCCGAGTTCCGTTTTGACTAGTGCCTTCATTTGAACGCCTCCTGGACAACCTAATTAAACAAACTAAATAATCTATAGATGAGCCAATTCACTAAGTTACCACCTTGATCAATACTGGAGACTTGTGCTGATCCTTCCGGCATATCGAATTCAGCATTTTCAGCCATTTGTGTGAAGACAGAGGCAACATCTGTTGCAATATACAGCGAAAGAGCGATCATAACGGTTCCTACAATGACAGAATGAATGATATTACCTCTCGCAGCCCCTACGATAAATGCCACAACAAACGGAATCGTAGCCAAGTCGCCGAATGGCAATAAAGCATTTCCAGGTAAAATGACAGCTAATACAACGGTAATTGGAACAAGGATAAGTGCTGTCGAAATAACAGCTGGATGGCCTAGCAATACTGCTGCATCGAGGCCGATATAGATATCTCTGTCACCAAAGTGTTTGTTTAACCATTCACGTGCTGATTCTGATATTGGCATTAATCCTTCCATCAGAATTTTAACCATTCGTGGCATCAAAACCATAACGGCAGCCATTGCCATACCAATATCAATGATTTCGCCAACACTGTATCCTGCTAGGAAACCAATTAAGGCACCTAAAAATAATCCGATGAAAATTGATTCACCAAAGATACCAAATCGCTTTTGGATCGTATCAGGATCTGCATCCCAATTTTTTATTCCAGGAATTCGTTGAAGTAATTTGACTAAAAAGATGCCTGGTGAATAAGAAATCGTACTTCCAGTTGCTATGGAGACACCCGGTAACTCATAGAAATCGCTAACCATGGGTGCTGTCCAATCAGCCACTTTAAGCGCGACAATCTGAAATACAACTGCTGCAATGAGACCTTGAATGATACTCCCTGAAATTGTATATATCATGGCAGCCATAAATGTATAATGCCAAAAATTCCAAATATCTACATTCATCGTCTTAGTCATTTTCGTCATGAGCATGATAACGTTTACAATCAATCCCAGTGGAATGATAAATGCTGCAACAGATGTAGTGGCCCAAGCAATAGAAGATGTCGCAGGCCACCCAACATCGATGACATCTAATTCTACTCCTAATCTGTCAACCATCCCTTGTGCTGCTGGTCCCAGGTTATTAACAAGTAAATCTACAACTAAGAAAATACCAACAAAAGCAACACCAATTGTTATACCCGACCGGAATGCTTTGCCAGGTTTCTGACCAAATAATAATCCCAACAAAAATATTGCAATTGGTAGGATGACTGTTGCCCCCAAGTCTAAAAAGCCTTGTATGAAATCAACAAATGATTGCATTGACTCTTCCTCCCCATTTAAAACTAAGGCTAGTAGGCCTAAAAGCTTATTTCAGTAGTTCCTCAAGTATTTGTTTTTTCGTATTTTCAGTCCCGATACCTGTTAAGAATGATTGGGCATTAATAACCGGAAAAGGATAGTCCTTCTTAGTTTTGGCTGTCGTTACTAATAAATCCGCAGTGTCCACATAGCTTCCTACTTCAGCAATCTTAATTTGGACTAAATCTAATTTAAGATCATGTTCTTTAGCCATTTCTTCAATGGCACCATTAACAACTGTCGATGTTGCAATACCCGCTCCACATGCGACTAATACTTGTTTCTTTTTCATTTGTAAGCATCTCCTTTAAGTGCAAAAAAGTCTAATTTTTGTTCTAACAGATGTTTGATATTTGTCTTATCTTTTTCACTGACTAAATACTTCAAGGTGTCTTCATTATGGAAAACTTGCATTAATTCTTGTAATAAGGATAACTGTGAATGAGGTTCATCCATCGCTAGCATAAATACCAATTTCACAGGTGCCGTCCCACTGTCATCACCCATGACACCAAAATCAACAGTATTTTTTAGAACACCCATACTGATTGCCTTTCTGTTGACGTGTTCTACATCGGTATGTGGTATCGCTATAGAAACCCCTGCTGTTGGAAGTCCTGTTGGAAATTCTTCTTCTCTTGAGATAATGGCATGAATAAAACTGTCTTTCACAAGATCTTTATCCACTAGGTTACGACCCATTTTGGTTAAAACGTCTTCTTTTGTGGTACATTCTATATCTAGCAGAATGACAGACTCATCAAAATATAATCCACTCATTTTCTACACCTCTTTAACTATGTTCTTAATCGCAGTTTGTTCAATTTGTGGAATATAATTGAATCATTTCATAGATTTCCTCAACGGATTCAGCGTTAATGACACGCTTTCGATCTCTATCCGATCCAGCGAGTTTCATCAGTTGCATGAGTGCATGGATATGCTGCTTCTTATCTACGGCAGCAATCACTATGATCAAGTTAATCCTATAATCCGTTGTAAACTGAACACCCTCTTCCAACTTTAATAAGCTCATCCCAACTTGATTAACACCGTCTTCAGGGGCTGCATGCGGGATAGCCATATGTGGACCGATGACAATATATGAATCTTCCTCCGTATGATGGATCATGGCTTCCACGTACTCCGGATGAATGGTTCCGCTCTGAATTAAGGGCTCAGCGGTCACCCGGATGGCTTCTTCCCAGGATTTCACGGAATTTCTTAAGGTCATAAACGGCGGATGAATCAAATCATTTAAATTCATGTCCTTGCTTACAGCTTTTTGCTTTACGGATGATTCATCATCCCGATAAACATATGCTTGTAGTTCTTCAGTTAAGGCTCCTTCATTTTCGATCATGGCATGGTTCCTTATAATATCCATTAAATGGTCTATCTTAATATCATTTAGAATATATCCATGTAATTCCAACATGACCTGTTTTCGCAATCGATATTTCTCTTCACGTCCAAGAAATGCTTTAGAAATAAATAACTTTTTCTCCGTTTCCAAAAAATTCGGTGAGAAAACAATATCGTAATCTAAACTGTAATCTAAGAATTCACGTACAGATAACGAATCCAAAAATATAAATTCAGGAAACAATTCGCTGAGTTCATTAAACATGAGTTTTGAAACCGACACGCCTTGTGGACATACAACAATAGCTTTCACCTTTTTCTCGATGCTATCGCCTTGTCTTGTCATCCATCCGCCAATCAACATCGTGATATAAGTCGTTTCGTTTTCAGGGATATCACTTCCGATTAAATCCGCCACCGGACCTGTAGATCTTTTAACAAGATGATGTAATTCCATGAATTCGTTACTTAAGGAATTCTGAATATCAATGGTTTCTGTAAGCTGATACTTAATACGGTAATAAGCAGGCTTGATATGCTGCAGGAGTTTGTCTAGTAACTGTTCGCGATCCTGCAAATAGATACAAGCACTTTTTTCAAAAAGGCGTAACATATGATCGATAGCTGAATGTAAATTCGGGATCGTATCTTCTGTTAAGAATTCTGATGAATGCACATTCGTCGTCAGAAGGTGTAATGTTATAAATAAACGTTCAGCAACTGGAATGTCTCTAAAGTCGTATAGGATTTCCTCTGTTGCCTGATACTCTTTCGTGTTCGATAATTCCTCATATTGGATGGAAAAATGATTGATTTCATGACCTTCCGCTATTCTTCTTAAGATTAAAATAAGAATATAAGGCATTGTTTCCAATTTTTCATCAGTGAACGTTAAATTTAATTTATTCTCAACATTTTTAATACGTTTCTCGAATTCATCAATTTCTCCAATTCGGATATTGGCTATTTCTTCAACTCTGATTTTCCCACTGTGCATTTGTAGTAAATAATAGGCTACATTAATAAGCAATTTTCTAATCTGAAACTCGTTACCTTCTAGGAGATAACCAGATTTTCTTGAATACCGGATGATTAAATCATAATCTTGTAAATGGGTTTGTACTTGTTTTAAGTCACTGAGAATGGTATTTTTGCTAACATCTAATTCTGCAGTAAAATGATTAAGTGAGAGCTCTTCTTGACTACTTAAGAGTTTCAATATAATAAGATAAACTCGTTGATGCTCTGAAATAACAGTTGTGTCTACAGGTAGACTTTCTTCTTTCCCATTCAGTTTCGTAAAGACTGATTGATCAATGATAAAGTGACCTTTTCTCGTTCTCTCCATGACTGGAAGGTTATGTGTCATCAGCCATTCATTGATTTTATTGAAACTGTAACCAAGCTGTCTCCGAGTGAGGTTATATTTCTTCTCCAAAGCCATGCTAGTTATACTTGGATTACTCATGAGCTCATCCAAAACTCTCTTACTTCGATCATTAAGTGACAACCATGAACCCCCTTTCAATTCTTATTGTATTACCTAACACCTATGTTTTGAATACGTTTTCATCCCAAATGAATGAACAGTTAATGTACATTATAGTGATTGACATCAAAAAACAAAGATGATGAACAAATTATATAGGTAATAGGAGCTGTTTTGCCATACGAATAAGTTAAATAAAAAATTTCCATAAAAAAAAGACACCTTTTTAAAGATGTCTTTTCCTACTTAAAACCATTTGTCCAAAAATCTAAGATACTTGAATCGCTTTCAAAATCAACGATGTTAACGTGCTGAATTGACAAACTTTAATACAATAGACCTTTGGGTTGCTCGGATCTAGTATGAATATAAGCAATTATGAAATTGATTCACTTAAGTAATGTATTATGGCAACTCGTTGCCTGCCGAAAGATAGATATCATACCATTCTTGCCTTGTTAATTCAATATCAGAGGCTTTTGCTACGTCAGTTAAACGTTGGGGATTCATCGTACCAACAACGGGCTGGATGTTGGCGGGGTGGCGTAGAATCCATGCTATCGCCATCGCAGAATCAGTAACGCCTTTGCTTTCAGCAAGTTCTTGTAGTTTCGCATTGACTTCCGGAAATTGCTCATTGCCGACAAATGGACCCTGAATCATTCCGTATTGGAACGGCGACCACGCTTGGATAGTCATATTGTTCAAGCGGCTGTAATCGAGAACGCTGGTGTCTCGGACTGTTGCTGGATCATGCCGCATGTTCACATTTAAGCCGGCATCAATCATCGGCGTATGCATGACACTAAGTTGCAGCTGATTCACGATCAAGTCTTCTTCAAGATATTTTTTTAATAATTCAATCTGCATCGGATTATGATTACTCACGCCAAAGTATCGAACCTTCCCGCTTTTCTTTAACTCAGAGAATGCTTCGGCAACTTCCTCTGGTTCAACTAAGGCATCCGGACGATGAAGCAACAGAACATCAATATAGTCGGTGTTTAGCCGCTTAAGGCTACCATCAACCGATTCAAGAATATGTTCTCTGGAAAAGTCAAAGAAACCATCGCGAATACCGCACTTTGTCTGAAGGGTCATCTTTTCCCGAACGGATGGATTCATGTCAATCGCGTCAGCAAACACTTCTTCCGACTTGCCACCCCCATAGATATCGGCATGATCAAAAAAATCAACCCCAACATCCACGGCTTTTTCAATCACGTTTGCAGCTTCTTTTTTGGACAGCTTATTCATACGCATACAACCTAAGGCTATTTCGCCCACTTCTAAGTCACTATTTCCTAATTTGATTTTTTTCAAGAGACAACACCTCTCTTTGTATGATGATGACATTTTAACACTTTGTTATGGATCGTTGAATCTCCGCATAAAAATGGTTACTTGACTTAACTGAAGGTCAGATTCATCGTTATATTTTACTATTCCGATAACTGGTCAATTTCTCTTTGCCAATTTATCTTATTTATTTTATACTACCATAAAGTTTTATATAAGTAGTAGTATATGTATTAGTTTGACAATTGTTTCTCCAAAATATGAATATATTGGAGAGGGACTCGAAGGCTTGTGGAACATGGAAACAAGCTTGGAATGAGTGCTATCTCATTCGAAATGAATGTATTAAAAAACTTCATTGGGGGATTGTATGGCGACAGCAGATGAATCTACAGATGCTAGTATGAAGAAAGCAACAATTGCGACTGCAATGGGGAATTTGGTCGAATGGTACGAATATGGCGTCTATAGTTATACTGCGGGGATCATCGGCGCTCAATTTTTCCCGCAAAGCAGTAACACGGCAACTTTTTTATATGCCTTTGCGGTATTTGCCCTTTCATTCTTTTTGAGACCACTGGGGGGCATGATTTTTGGATCGATTGGAGACCGATTGGGTCGAAAGAAAATATTGACGATAACGATTGTCTTGATGTCGGCCTCAACAGCCGCAATTGGTATCATTCCGACTTATGGATCGATTGGGTTAACTGCGACATTCCTGCTGATTCTGATGAGAATGTTACAAGGTCTAGCCGCGGGCGGGGAATACGGAGGGGCGACCGTTTTTATGAATGAATCCGCACCCCATCGCCGCCGTGGCCTATTCACTAGTTTCCTTGAGTCAGGTGTTTTACTTGGATACACCATAGGGGCCGGATTTGTTGCATGTCTCACTTTTTTCCTTAACCCTGATGACATGTCAGCATGGGGATGGCGGATTCCCTTTATTTGCTCCTTACCTTTAGCATTGACTGGGATGTACCTTAGGACAAAGTTAGATGACACACCTGTTTATACTCAAATGAGGGATAATCATGCGCTGTCACAAACACCTCTTCGGGAAATGTTCCAAACGGCGCGAAAGCCACTTCTCATCGCCTTTTGCTGTGTTTCATTTGCAAATGGAGCTTATTATACACTGTTAACTTATCTTCCTTCTTATTTTGAAACGGAAATTGGGTTATCCGCAGGTGAATCTTTGACAGTGACCATGGTTGGTATGATATTTATGATGCTTCTCATCCCAATTGTTGGTATGCTTAGTGATCGATTCGGAAGAAAACTATTTATGATGTCTGCAACTGTGTTAACGATGCTTACGGCCATATCTATCATATCCTTTGTTTCTAGTGGGTCACCGGCCGGTCCGATCGTTGGCTTCTTATCCTTAGGGATACTGGTTTCACTCTTTGTTGGAGCGCACCCTTCTGCGCTTCCACCGTTATTTCCGAATCGTGTTCGAAATAGTGCCTATGCTTTTTCTTACAATGTATCGACAGCGATTTTTGGAGGCGGTGCACCTTTTATTATTACCTCGTTGAAGTCATTAAATGGAAGTCCATTAATGCCGGCTTTCTTCTTAATGTTTACAGCGATCGTAGCAATCATCGCTATTGTCATTATGCCTGAAACCGCGAAGCAACGTATTAATACCGAGAAGACAGATAACAAGAAGCTGGGACAAATCTAAAACACAAGATACTCAGAAGTCGAACAATAAGATAGAAAGCAAGGTCTAAGCGTCGTCAACATACGTAGACGCCTGCGGGAACATTATGAGCCGAAGATCCACTTGGCCAAGGGATTTTCTTGACCAAGTTAGCTGAGGCCGTGCCCGCGCGAGCGAAGGATTTTGACGAAGCAGTGATTCAACAAATCATCCGAACGGATTCATAAACAAGTTTTGTCCAATCCTCCATATAGGAGACATACAAAAACAAAGTAAAAGCAGGGTATCGGCCAAGATGTCGGTACCCTGCTTTTTCATTCTCATTTGTTCTTTGTATACCGTTTTAGGCTGAATGAAAAGGGGGCTAGCCGAATCACCGTTATTTGAATAAAAACGATATGACCCGTTAAAAATAAAGAAATAAGTTTTTCAGAGGTGTTAGTATAATGAATGAACAACAACTTTATCATAAAATTTACGTAGAAAAAGAAAAACTCGACCATTTGATTTCTAATTATTGGAGCAGCTATTCCAACATTGATACATGGTATTTTTGGGTTAATGTGGCGAGCGTGTTAATCCCCTTCATTTTACTATATATCGCCGTCGACAAGAAAAGACTATTCGAAATTTGCTTCTTTGGCTATACAGTACATATGATATGGGCAAATGTGGATACTATGCTATCTCAACATAATTACCTTGTTCACCCACATACCCTGACCTATCTCCTTCCATTTGGCATTACAATAACAGCCGTTGTATTTCCGGTGACGTTCATGTTGTTATATCAATATTGCACCAACAGGGATAAAAACTTCTACATATATACGATCATCGCATCGCTTATCTTCTCATATAGAGCTGGTGGCCTTTCTGATGTCGTTGGACTATTGAATATCCATAAAGGTATGAACTTCTTCTACTTATTCCTTATTGATGTAGCTATTGTCTACATATCTTTTTGGATGACAAAACTTTTCAGCAAATTCATGAATATGAACGGAAGAACTCAAGAAGGTAACCATTGAGTGAAGGAGTTAAGTGCCATCCATCATACCTGCCTTTTCTCATCCCTTTATGTTAATCAGCCTTGCTAACCAAAAATTAAATCGGTACCCCCATGGTTTTGATCTCCGCTGCGATTATTTATAACAATATTTTAGTCTTGGTTTTTCAAGCAGTTTTGAAAAAAGCCTAGATAATTTGAAATATTAGATGCTTTCCATGACTTGCGGTCAAACGATCCTTTAAGGAAAGGAGGCGACCACGAATGACACATGACTTTCGCAAGGCAGTGGAGAGCAAAAAACAATATTACATTGATCGACTACTGAACGCGGGCATTTACAAAGTTCGCGGTTTGCATCTCTATAGATTGACCTTAGGTGAATTAAGAATCACATGTTTTAACTACGCAATGTAAGTGATTGCTTTCCATATAAAGTTAAAGGGCTCCGCTTTGGAGCCCTTTTGATCTCATTGATATCGATTCATTTTTGATTGTACCTTAACCGGTCCATGGCTAGGCCTAATTCGCGGCCGGGTCGATCTGAACCATTGCAAGCAAAGAATGAAAATAATACCCATGTCAATGACATCTCCACCATAGTACATGATTTTCCCTCCAAGTTCTGCCTGGTCCGAGAGTATGCCGGCTGGCGGGTGACTGTAGATGACTTTTGATAGAATGCCGTGCCCGGCTAAGGCAAGGATCAATACGATGGAGCGATAGAAAAAAGAATATCGGTGGGGCATTGGATCAATATAAACCATTGATACTGTGAATAGATACCCGGCAACAAATACATGGACATGAACCATGATATGGATAAGAGGATGCTCGTGCATCAGCGAGTACAGCTCGGTGGTATACAGTAACCAAAGCCCTCCAATATTAAGAATGGTGGCAACAATGGGATGGGTATACAAGCGCGACGGCCAACTCCTTAGAATACGTGAAAGACGCCGTGCTCGAGGAGTGCTTAGCGTCCGTAGGACAAGCGTCATCGGTGCTGCCAATGCCATAAGCAGCGGCGCCAGCATCCCCAATAGCAAGTGACCAATCATGTGCACAGGGAAATCCATGTGGGCGCGATTGGCTAAAGGACCAGCAACTGACACAAGCGCGGAGAGGACGCCCAAGGTCCAGCAGACAGTACGATAGAGCGGCCAAGACTTATAACGCCGGCTGGAATGGATCGCAGCAAAGATATACATGATTAATGCCAATACAAACGGTAATGCTAAGACTAACTGAGGTATCATCCCAGCTCCCTGATGTAAGTCAGTCCCATTGATATAATAATTACTATTGTCCATGTGAATCAGTCTCTCTTCGATGTATATGTTGCATACGAATAACAAGCGTGAATCCGAGGATGATCATGAGCACAGCAAGGATGTTCCATATCAAGTCGTAGATAAACACATTGTCTACATAACGAATTTGATGAATCCGCATGAGTTTATGTTGGACGATCCCATCGTATAATTGGAATCCGCCTGCCCCAAGCAATACGCCTCCCCACCACTTCATAAGCCACAATGCATGTCGACGCCGAAGGTCGGCGAACAGGAATAATCCCGCAATGGTCGCAAACCAACTAAAAGCATGAAACAAACCATCTGAAATCAACCCAACATCGGTTGTGGATTTGTCATAGAAATGATGCCAATGCAACAACTGATGAAAAACGGTTTCATCTATGAAAGCCGCTAGACCGATTCCGAATAAAAATCCGTACCATAAATTTCGACTTGAGTAGGTAAATTCATTATTAAAATTTGAATGCATCTTCTTCGTTTCCATTTTTTATCGCTTTTGATCTCCTTTGCTATAAATCTCCGTATATCCGTGTTAACAGGAACATTAACCCAGCTCTCACTAGTTTAGCCGGATGGATTCAAAGCTAAAACCGGCTTCGTGTTTTTTAATAAAAAAAGCTGCTATATTTAAGCAGCTATGGACTTCAATGATATTCAATATTGCCCCTATTTATATGATCCCATGCATTTGCGATTCCACATCAAGACAATTGATCGCGATTGATTAACTCCGGCGGTTGTTCCATCCATCCGTGGTCAATCATGATATTAGCCCCATCTTCAACATATAACGAAACATCCAATAAACATCGTGCATATAAGGCACCAATATCTCGTCTCCCATTGAGTGAGGCTCCATTGGCATATTCCCTTATTTTCATTGAGAACATATCAATCTTATGAAAAACCATGAGTTTGTCCGAAAATGGCGGCGTGGTCGATGGGGTCACCAAATGATCTAAAATGGTTGGTGCAGGAGAATGATCTTTGTTCAACTTATCTGAAAGCATTTCGATATGCTTCTTATTAATATTCTCGCCCCGCTCCAAGTACTTTTTTACTTTCTCATGTCTTGCTCCCTGCCTAAAACCAACAATGAGCGCTTTACTTGTGATATCGTTATTAATGTTATCGAAAAGATGAGCCACTTCCAATCCATGAAGTGGCCGAACATCTCCAAGAAAACCGCTCAGGAAATCTTGTCGTTTCACAAAGTCAACTTTTTCTGGACTCGGCATAGGTTGTGCATTCGTTAAAATCCCTTTAGATTTTAAAACATCATTGACCTCAGTCATTAATTTGACAGTATCCCTCAGACTTTCAACAAAAAAATCCCTTACATCCTTTCTTGTCACTATTGGAATCGCAGCACTGTAGATGCTAATCCCAGCTTTGCCAACATATTGTAGATAATAAAGATAAAACTCATCGTAAAAGAGTCGAGGAGCATCTTGATCGACATCTTCATCCGTTAACCCAACTGGTATAGGAAAATTTTCTTTAACGAAAATCGCTTTGATATCACGGATAAATGATTCACTTAAATCCAAAGCATATTTCAATACCTTTTTAATATCCGCATCATCCACGTGTTTCAGATAGTAACTGATGACACATCTACCTAGCGTATTACCCGTGTAGGATGCCCAAAGCTTCCCCATTTCTGCTGATGTTAACGGGTTACCATGTAACTGATTTGATGATTGATCTTCTCTCATAACGCAATATCTCCCTTTACCATACTTTTTTCAAATTCATAATTGACTGGCACGAGCCATTTCTTTTAACCGTCCTGGCTAGAAGAAGATCTATCTTGTTTGAGATTTCGAATCCACAAATGAACATGTCTTCTTATATAATAGGACCAATAAGTATATTTGTTGCTCCTGCGACTCAACCATATAAAAATCGCAGCTAGTAATATCCCTACTAAATATTTCCGCACAACCAGTTCTCCTTTTTCCGTTTATTATGGTCAATAACGGTGTGCAATATGTATGGAGATGTTGTATTTACTGATGCAAAATTTAAAAAATCGGTATTGTTAACAGAAAGGAGGATCCAAGCACTAAATTTCCTGGAATCTTTTAATAAATATTCACACCGACCATAGGCCAATAAATGAAAGCTAAAACCAGGGTGACAAGAATAATGATAATTGTTAAAAATGACCCAATAACAAACATGTCACGGCTTGTATAATATCCCGTTGTGAAAGTGGTCATGTTACCAGCTGATTGTGAGGGAAATAAATAACTCGTGCTACTAGCAACAACGCAAACCATCCCTAACCATACAGAATTAAAGGAGCTTCCAACTGCAAACGTCAATGCAACTGGCATTAAGGAAGCCACCATAGCTGTAAAATTCGTAAAACATAATCGAATAGAGACAAAAAGAAGCATCATAATAAGCGGCAATGTTACACCACTGAAATTTTGCAAGTAATCTTTAATTAATACTGTCATCCATTGGACAACACCGCTCTCATCCAATGCATGGGCTATGGTAAATCCAGCAGCGAACAATAAAGGAACACCCCAGTTGATTTCCTTTCTTACTTTATTCCATTTAAGTATATCGAACCCAGGAACAAATAGGAAAATAACGACTAATACAGCTGACAATGAAATGGACATGTGATGCCATTCCTTTGTCACCCATAATCCTAATAATAGTAAATATAACCCCATCAACTTTTTTTCCGAAGCAGAAATGGGACCCAATTGATTTCTTTCTTCTAAAATATACAAATCCACGTGCTTTAAACGAATCACTTTAACGGGAAATAACCATAGAAGCAACAACCAAAATAGAAACAACACAGTTAAAGTAATTGGCATCATTACTATAAGCCAATGGACATAACCCCATTGGAAACCCAGCATGGAGTCAAATAGACTTACCGCATAAATAGATCCACCTGATCCCGTTATTAGACTTATTGTACAAATATACGGAACGAAAGTGACAATAAAAATCATTGATTTCGAAAAATTACCACTCAACTTATTTTCAAAAGCATGAATAAAACTTAAGGCAATTGGTAATAATACGGTTAAACGTCCCATTGCGTTCGGAATAATAAACGTAAGGAGAAATGCCAGAATGATGAAATTTAAAAGAATTAATTTTATCTTGCCATTGGCAATCGACAGCATAAATAATGCTAACCGTTGATCTAAATGAGTCTCTTTAACAGCTGCCCCCATAATTAACATCGAAATAATGAGCCAGATAATTTCATTTCCAAGGCCAGAAGCGGCTTCTTCAAAGGTTAGTACCTTAAATAGAGGAAACACTCCAATAACTATTAGACTCGTAATAGCTGCATGTAGGAGTTCCGTAAACCATAAAGTCATTGCAAAAAAAACAATGGCAAGACATCTCCAACCTGTTTGTTCCATTCCAGGAGAAGGGGGTACAAACAAGGATAGCAATATAAATAAAAAAGATATATAAATAAATATCACTTTAATTCTGTGTCTACTCATGACTCTCCCATTCACCTACTTCAAACATTAAAAACCTTGGAAACCCAAGGTTTTTAATCGTAAGTATTTACGCTAAAACATTCTCGCCTGTACACAAACTAATAATTTCATTAACGGTTGATAGGCTTTCAAAATGGTCAATTTTATCTATAATGTCCACAACTTTGTCTGCCCCAATAATCGGCTCAGCTAAAGTATTAAATTTATTAACTAATTGACTCTTTGTCATTGGATTTTCAATACTACCTGTAGCGTGTTCAATCTTCACGGTATACTCATTACCATTATTTAAAATGATCTTTCCAATCGCTTCATCCTCTTTCAGGTCCTTATTCACGAAAGGTTTAATTTTTGAACGAAAAGCAACAATAGCTGGATCTAAAACCTTTTCATCTTTGTATTGTATTTCACCTGCACTTCTTTCGAGGAACCCTACTGTCCCAGAATGGTAAATACTAAATTTAGCTTCCAAACCTGTCTGTGGTTCTTTTTTACCGGTTAATTCAAGAACGTAAGGATTGACAGTGACTTGAATTTCCTTTACATCTTCGGGTTCAGCATAATCTCTCAATTGAATACATGCATCAATGGAAGGATGTAAGACAATGCCACAAGCGTAAGGTTTAAAAGCATTCTTAAGTAACTCCCATTGTGAACCCCAGTTTTCATTAACCCTATTCAAATCATAATCAGGGGATAATACTGAAGCAAATCCTCTTTTGGCTTCTAATACTTGTTCTGAACTCGTAAACCCTTTTTTTGCCAACATGGCGGCTAAAAGTCCATTTTGTGCTGCTTTTCCAGGATGAAATGGCTTGGTCATTGTTCCAAACATTTCCCTTAGACCGCTGGATTGGGTTCCAGCAATGCCTAATGCCTGCAGCATTTGCCCTTCATCTAGTTTTAAAAGTAGACCTGCAGCTGTTGCCGCTCCGAACACACCTGCAGTACTTGTAATGTGCCATCCCAAATCATAATGACTAGGATATACCGCATTACTAATCCTCAATTCCACCTCACACCCAACTACAAATGCTTTAAGCGCTTCAGTTGTGTCTAGTTCATACCACTCAGACAGTGCAAAAACAACTGGAGCTACAGGACCACTGGGATGGTGAATCGTGTCTAAATGGGTATCATCAAAATCAAAAATATGTGAGGCCATCCCGTTTGTTAGAGTGGCTAACAACATATCTACTTTCTCAGACCTTCCAAAAACTGAAACTTGTTCACTTGAATTCAAATCTTTTTTTAAATCCAGAACCATATCCACAGATGGTTCATAAGCTGCCCCTATAGAAACTCCGATCCAATTTAAAATGCTTTTTTTCGCATGTTCTAGGACATTTCTTGGAATATCAGCATAAGACGTCTTTAATATATTATTGACTAACGTTTGGGTTGTCATCGTCTTCTCCCCTTATTTATGAATTTAATTTATCTATTTTGTTTAATGCTGTATTATAAGCCTTTCTAACATGAGATTTAGTGACTGCTTCCGCCAATTCAGGATCCCAACTTTCAATGGCATCAATAATCATATGGTGTTCTTTCAAATTTTGAATGGGTCTATTTTCTGATGACAGTGAAGTCGCCATAAGAAGATTGATGTTTGACTGCAATGTGTGCATAATATTTTCCAAATAATAATTTTCGGATGATTTAGCGATTTCCATATGAAATTGACTGTTGATATTTGATAACTTGTCTATATCCCCTTCTTTAACAGCTTGCTCTGCCTTCTCCATTATTTCCCTTAGTCTTTCAATTGCCTTCTCATTTTTGTTCTTTGAAATTAACTTGGCTCCAAGACCCTCAAGCAATTCACGAACCTGGTAAAGATTGCTTATCCTCTCTTTTGACATGGAAATCACTCTTACCCCTTTATGCGGTTCAGAGTTTACTAGTCCAAATTTCTCAAGGCGTCGCAATGCTTCTCGAACCGGTGTGCGGCTCACTTCTAATTTCTTAACGATTTCTCTTTCTGTTAGCATCTGGCCGGAGGGAAATTCTCCGCTTTTAATACCGTCATAAATATACTGAAAAACCCTATCCGTTTTGATGTCCTTCTCCTCTTTCATATTTATCCCCTTGTCGAGTGAATTATTGTAAGTTTTTCTTTTTATGGCTCCTTATGTTTTGTACAATTGGAACTATTAAGGTGATGATTGATAACAGTAACAATATAAGAGTCATTGGACGTGATAGGAAGAATGAAAGATCCCCATTACTAACCGTCACTGCCCTGCGAAAATTTGTTTCCATCATATAGCCTAAAACGAGTGACAATACCATTGGGGTTGTTGGAATATTAACTTTACGTAATCCATATCCAAAGATACCAAATATAATCATCACCCAAACTGGAAACATTGAATTACTGTAGGCATAAGCCCCCAGAACACAAATACCCGAAACAAAAATTGCTAGTATGCTTTTTGGAATAAGAACCACTTTTGCCCATAACCGTGCTCCGCCTAATCCTAAAACCAACATAATTGGAATAGAAACAAGAAGTGTAGCAAAAATTGAATAAGGAATATCAGGATTATCTGTAAATAACATCGGACCAGGCTTCACACCTTGTACCGTCAGAGCTCCAATAATAATAGCAGCACTGGCCGACCCAGGAATGCCAAGTGCCAACATTGGTGCAAATGCTCCTGAGACAGCAGCATTATTAGCACCCTCCGACGCTGCAATGCCTTCTGGATTTCCTTTACCAAAAGACTCTTTTTCTTTAGAAACTCGTTTTGCTTCATTGTAACTGACTAAAGAAGCAATTGTTGTGCCCGCCCCGGGGACAACTCCTATAAAATACCCGAGAATAGGCGCTCGTAACAATGTCTTCCATATTTTTTTTACTAGTGTCTTCGGTATTCCTATCCCTTTAAGTTTTTCAAGTTTTGCTGTCTTATTATGAACATCCTCTAGCATGTAGAACACTTCGGAAAGAGCAAATAATCCAATCAATGCAGGCAGAAATGGTATACCATCAAATAATGCATTTGTAAATACAAACCTTGGAGTCCCCATCACAGGATCAAGTCCAATGGTTACAATTAATAATCCTAACAATAAACTTAATATCCCCTTAACCATTGACTCCTGACTTAATGACCCAACTAAACTCAATCCAAAAATAGCAAGTGCAAAGTATTCAGTAGGTCCAAAGTGCAGTGCAAATTCTGCCATTGGTACTGCTGTGAAAATTAATAATATTGAACTCATTAAGGCACCTATGGCAGAGGACACAATAGAAATCGTCAAAGCTTTACCGGCTTGCCCCTTTTTTGTAAGTGGATAACCATCAAAAGCTGTAGCTGCAGCTGCTGGAGTACCAGGAGCATTCAATAATATCGCTGTTATCCCCCCACCATATTCTGCAGCCATATATAATGATGAGACGACTATCATGGCCATAACCGGTTCCATTGTAAAAGTAAACGGTATTAAAAGGGCAATACCTATACTTGGCGTTAATCCCGGCATAGAACCAATAAAGTATCCTATAACTATGCCCAATAGAAGTCCAGCAAAGTGATATAGATGGAAAACTTCAGAGAATCCTGTTAATAAATTTTCTATCAATGACGCCACCTCCTACGGTAAGGGGACTTTTAATAATGAATCAAAAATGACAAAGGCAAAGAGCTCAAATAACAATGTCACACCAATAAGACTTTTCCAATTCGTTTGACCCGCTAGTAAGAGCATAACCGGAAAATATATAGCACTAGATAGATATATACCTAGATGTGGAATCGTTAAACCAAATATAATCATGATCCCCATAGAAATAACAATGTTTTTAAATCTTTTAATAATGACTGTACTTACTTTTGATGACTTCAATATGGCCCTTAAAATGAGGAGAATTGAAAATACGATAACTAAAACGGCCATCATTTTAGGAAATGCTCCAGGTCCTATCTCTTTATCATTTAAAGGTGCAGGCAAATGAATGGCCTGAAATAAGAAAATGACACCCAGAATAATAAAGGCAATACCACTTGCGATTTCAGCTGTCTTCATTCGCATCTTTTAGCCCCCTTACTTAGGGGGAGCTTATCCCAAGCCCCCAAAAAGTTACTCTATACCAAGTTTTTCAAGCCACTCTTGATTAACATCCATTTGCTTATCAATAAACTGGGAGAATGCTTTATAGTCCATATCCCCATATTCCTTTTGAGCATCTTTCATATACTTTTCAAAGCTTTCAGTATGCATCGCTTTCTTAAAAGCCTTACTTAATGTATTTAAAACTTCCTTAGGAACATCCTTATTGGTATAAATTCCCCGGAATTGCGACCACTCTACTTTTACCGGTACACCAGCTTCCTTATAAGTTGGTACGTCAGGCATAGATTCTAATCTTTTATTTCCAAGAACCCCTAATACTCTTAGCTTACCGGAATCAACATATTGACTAACTTTTCCAGGGTTTGAATTTGCAACGTCAATATGATTACCCAACAATGCTGTTACCGCATCACCTGTACTTTCATAGTTAACCCATTCTCCTTCAACACCGGCTGCTTCTGCAAAAATATTATAAGCAACATTGTGACCAGAACCGACTGCACCATAACCGCCAACCTTAGTTTCACCTGGATTTTCCTTCATGTAATCTACTAGGTCCTGGAGAGTTTTAAATTCACTATCTGCATTTACAACAAGCACATAAGGGTCAATTTGGACACGAGTGACAAACGAAAAGTCTTCAGGGCCAAATTGTTCTTTCAATGTATTATTCCATGCACCTATATGGGTCGGTGTAATTGATGCCAGTGTGTAACCTTCTGAATCAGCGGATTTAAGAGCTGCCATCTGCGCTGCTCCACTTCCACCTGGTTTATTTTCTATAACTATGTCTTGTCCTAAAATAGGTTCTGCAGCTTTAGCTAACTTACGAGTCATTGTGTCTGTTGGTCCACCAGGACTCGTATGAACGATAATTTTTATATCTTTGGTTGGATATTCAGACTCCCCCCCATCATTGCCGCTAGTTTTATTGTTTCCGCTTGCTCCTTCACTTGTTGCCGAGCACGCGGAAGCGATTACAAGAATAAGAACAATAAATAACGTCTTTGTGAAGCGTTTACATTCACTCATTTTTTTCTCTCCCCTTTTTTTAAGTTGATTAAGATTGTATACCATTTTGTTTATCATTTCAATATTAAAAAATAATATAATTATAAAAAAATTAAATAATGGCTTTAAATCAGGCTTTTCATTTAAAAAACATTAAGATAAAATCATAGCAACCAAATGAAGTTGTATGCAATATTCCTCTGTAAATCATTAAAGGACGGTTAACTAAACCGTCCCCATGTTTTAATATTTAATTTTCATCACTCACTTTTAAAAATAACATTTTCAAGTAATAAATCGGTGACTTCTATTACGAACGCCTCAAACGGTCTGAAGAATAGAGCTGGACAATCATTTTACCGTTAACTGATTTAGCACGAATTAAGATGGGTTGGTTATATTTGTTTTTGAACGTGAAATCCGGGCCATACCAGCTAACAGTAGCATCTCTTCCTTCGGGGACATAAGGGACTTCTCTGCTGTGAGAATAGCGTTCAACAATTTGAAGCCCCGCATCATCGACGGCGTTATACAGGGTAGACGATACTTGGCAGATGCCGCCTCCGATATCTTCAGATAATTCACCTTTCACAATTACAGGGGCACGCATATATCCTTTTTCTTTGGATCGCTTTCCAACGACTTGATTAAAAGAGAATGTCTCTTGCGGGAATACGACGTGATTATTAATTGCTTCTGTCGCAAGCGAAATATTGTTTGTCCGTGCTCTTTTACTCTTTTTAAAATAAGTCTGGTAGTCGCCAATTTGTTTGGTTCTAATATCCGCAAGCAGTTCGGCATCAACCTTTGGATATACAGGACGGGTAGGCACCGTAGTCTTGACTGAACGATGGCCATAAAAATAATTATAGAATGTCTCGCTTAATTGGGCCTGATCCACTTTGAAACCAGGTTTCCCTTGGACAATGTTCCCATCTTTATTGATGGTTGCATTGACCGGGGGTTGAGCCAGTTTGTGATTTAATTCATCCATAAATGCCTTTAATCTATGTTGATCCACAAACGTTTCATCAAGTAAGGGAATTGTAAAATCGGTTTTGCTGACTGTCGCAATCGTCTCCCCTTCATATGTAAGGGAAAGATCATCCGTTGTTTGTTCTTGTGGGGGGATAAAAAATAAAAGTAAAGATAAGAACATGGATGTCATGACATATCACCTCTCCCAGTAGTATGAATCGCTGCCATAAATTCATGCACAACCCACCATCAAAAAAGACCTCCCCAGTGAGTGTAGTTACTCACATCAGGGAGGTCTCATATCTCGGACAAAATCCGTACTATTTTGAATCAAATTGAACATTTGCTCACAGAAGTTACGCATAACTTGTAGCACATAAATTCTAAATAAGACCTATGACCAGTACATCGCTGTCATGTCACGCAGTTAAATAAGCCTAGGCTGGTACTATGCCCTTAGAACCATTTTTAATAAAATTGAAATAATCAGAACATTTATTGACATTTCTATGATATACTAAAAGCGCTAGGCTATATACAGAATGAGTCATCCCTTTAGAAAGGAGATGATTGCCGTGGCTCCGTTCGAAGTGATAACGCTGATGATCAGCTTTGGCTTACTGGTCGCTACAATCATGAATGGACGGGAACAATAGCTTATTTTTTAAGACTCATTCTGTATGACCAGGGTGCCCTCACACCTTGGTTTTTTTCATACTCATGATTATATCGTTGTTTGACTCGAACATCAAGTTAAAATTGAAAAGGATTTCAAATTTTATAAAAGTAACTGATAGGATAAAGCGAACTTTATTACTTTAATATCATTTGTTTTTTTCAGGACAAAATGCTTAATTGAAAGTAAATATTCACAAACGTTGCTTAGTCTTCCGATCAGATGTCTAGAATGGGCCGTTTTTATCAATGTGGTTTTAATGCCCAATAAAAAAAGCTCTATTCCCCGTTATCAAACGAAGAATAGAGCGCTTACTATTGAATCTGAGGCTTTTTACACAAATATGTTTAAAATTAAGACACACACAAAGGCTGTTAAAGAAAGCAATGTCTCAAGGACGGTCCAGGTTTGAAAGGTTTCCTTCACGCTTAAGCCCATATATTCTTTAATAAGCCAGAAACCGCCATCATTCACATGAGAGAAGATTAATGACCCTGCCCCTGTGGCAATGACGAGCAATGCTGTGTTGACATCAGCCATTCCTGCAACAGCTGGAGCAACGATTCCCGCCGCTGTAATCAAAGAAACCGTCGCTGATCCTGTTGCGACCCTGACAAGCGCTGCGATGACAAATGCCAAAACAAGCGGTGGTACACTAAGCGCTGCAGAAATATTCCCGATCACATCACCAATACCGGCTGCGCTTAATACCCCTGAAAAACCGCCGCCTGCACCAATGATAAATATAATAGCGGCCATCGGCTTTAATGAATGTTCAGCAACAGCCTGGAACTTGCCTTTGTTCCACTTTTTATTGAACTTCAGTGTAAAGAAGGCAACAAGCACAGAAATTAATAGCGCTATCACCGGATCACCGATAAATTGTACAAAAGTGACAAATCCTTCACCTAAATTTAAATAAGGCCCGAACGTAGAAAGTAATATTAAGATAATGGGCAAGAGAACAGTGAAAAAAGACCAGCCTGGCGTTGGCAAATAAGCCGCGTTAGCACCTAGAGAGCCGTTCTTTATATCCTCTTCCTTTAAACCGTTTTCATCAGAATCATAAATTGAACTTTCCCCCACCTTAGGTGAACTGGACGGGGTGACGCGTTTCGAAATCCATTTGCCAAAAAGCGGCCCTGCTATAATCACTGAAGGAATCGCAACAATTAATCCATAGATTAGAACGCTTCCAACATCCGCATTATAAATTTTAATTCCTGTCATCGCACCTGGGTGAGGTGGGATGATCCCGTGGACGATCGAAAGCCCAGCTATTAAAGGCATACCTACTAAAATAATTGATTTCTTAGTGCTTTTAGAAACAGCAACAACCAAAGGGATTAGTAAAACAACGCCGACTTCAAAAAAGACCGGCAACCCGATGATAAAACCGGAAATCATCATCGCCCAATGGATCTTGTTGACCCCTAACTTTTTCGTCAGCGTGTTGGCAATTTGCAGGCCTCCGCCTGATTCGGCCAACATGCCACCTAAAACCGTTCCTAACCCAATAATAATGGTCAAACTCGAGAGGGTATCCCCTACACCTTGTTCAAAATGCCCTACTAGTTTTTCAATGGGGACATCGGCTGCTAACCCTAGAAATACACTAGCAATCAACAGACTGATAAATGGGTGGATGTTTAATACGGTTACACCGATGATGACGACAACGATAGCAGCTACCGTAGCTAAAATTAAATACCAATCTGGCATCACAATCTTCCTCCGATCTCTACATATATATTCTTATAAAGGAGTGCATCCGGTCCCAAAACATCTGACATTATGATGTTTTTTAAACCGGATTTATCACACATTTTTTGCTTTGGATTATTCGTTTTTTTCCATTTCATGACCGCCAAACCCATTTCTTAAGGCTGCAACGACCTTCCCGTTAAATGTATCATTTTCCTGCGAACGGTAACGCATCATTAACGACATGGCAATCACTGGAGCAGCTGTCTCAAAATCGAGTGCGGATTCCACCGTCCATTTGCCCTCTCCAGACGAATGCATGACCCCGCGGATGTCCTCCAAATTCGGATCCTTTCGGAAAGCCTCTTGAGCCAATTCCATGAGCCAGCTTCGAATGACTGATCCATGGTTCCAAACCTTGGCAACCTTTTCATAATCGTAATCAAACGGGCTCTTTTCAAGGATGTCAAATCCTTCTCCAATCGCCGCCATCATGCCATATTCAACACCGTTATGAATCATTTTCAAGAAATGGCCGCTTCCAGCCTGTCCGGCAAAATAATAGCCATTTTCCACAGCAAGATCTTGAAACAACGGCTCAATATCAGGAAAGATCGCCTCTTCACCGCCGATCATGAAACAGGCACCGTGACGGGCACCTGAAACTCCGCCGCTTGTGCCAACATCAAATAGGTGAATACCGTGTTCAGCTAAAACTTCATGATGTTTAAGGGTCTCTTTGTAATTCGAATTGCCACCATCAATGACAATATCTCCCTTTGAAAGCAACGGTTTGAGGTCATGGATGACTCGATCCGTGATTTCTCCCGCAGGCACCATTAACCAAATAACCCGCGGCGTCGGTAGCTCTTCTACAAGCGCCTCGAGTGAATCAAACCCAGTAGCATTGTGTTGTTCTAACTGTTTGACAGCGTCAGCATTCACATCATAAGCCGCCACACTGTGACCGCTTTCCAAAATATTTAATCCTATGTTGAACCCCATTTTTCCGAGCCCAATGAGTCCTACGTTCATAATGCCTCACCTTCCTTTATTTCCGTTGTTCCACTCTTGCTGAAAGTCGGAAAGTGCCTTCAACTGGGTTGCTTTCATCTTTCTCTCAATCTTGGAACCCCAAAAAACGGAAAATAATAAAAATAATTTTCTTTCCACTAATAATAATATCGAAATTATTTTCCTTTGTCTACAAAAAATATCGATCCCTGTCGAACATGGATCATAACAAGAAACGATGATGGCATTGGGAACAAAAAATGAGAGCGTATGATCGCCTCATAGCCCCTCATCATTTTTCCTGGGAACCTTTCCCACTATAACAAATGTTGGCTTTAATATCGTTTTAACGCAATCGCTTCACGAATTTTCTCTAAACCTGAAAGCGTCTGTTGTTTCCGGCTCATCCCTACACCCACATACAATACATCCATAACAGCCAATTGAATGAGTCGTGAAGTTAGGGCTTCTGAGCGATATAGGGTTTCCCGAGACTTTGTATAAAGGGCGACATCACACAATTCCGTCATCGGCGATTTCGCAAATTGAGTGAGCCCAATCGTATAAGCGCCAGCTGCTTTCGCCTGACTGAGCGCCTGCATCACATCCTTGTTGCTTCCGCTGTGGGAAATCCCAAACGCCACACATGTTGAATCCAACAATGAAGCGTTCATCACTTGTTGATGTCCGTCATTAAATGCCTGGCATAACAATCCAGTTCGTATAAATTTATGTGCAGCATCTTGGGCGATCATTCCTGATCCCCCCGTTCCATAAAAGTCGATACGTGTCGCCCCAGCTAATACTTTGATTGCTTGATCCAACATAGTCGCATCGTACAACTGTAACGTGTCCTGAAGGCCCTGAATATGCCCTTGAAACACTTTATCCATCAAAACATCGGACGCATCCGCTTCATCAATCTCTTGGTAAATATTCTCAACCGCATTCACCACATCCCTGGCAAGCGCTATTTTAAATCCCTGATAGCCGTCGAAGCCGATTCGCTTGCATAGACGAAAAATCGTTGATTCGGCAACGCCGACATTGTCTGCAAGTTCTGTAATCGATTGATGGACGACTTCATCTGGATTCGCCAATATGTAATCGGCAACAAGTTTTTCCTTTTTGTAAAGCTGAGAAACAACCGCCTCCAAGCGAAGTAGTGATCCATTCTGATTAGACATTGACATCCCCCTCATAAATTCCTATCTTTTCTATGAATCTATCATATCATGGTGAGGATCGACATAGAAGATTGCGTTCTCATTAGCCCATTCCGGGTTAAATGGCAGTAGAATGGTCGCAAAAAGAAGATTGATTAATATTGATTCTTACCTATAGGAGACATTTTGAGTGGTGTTAAATGCGATTCATCGACGTTCCTAAACCTCCATTTAAGAGAGCTTCCATAAGAAAAATTTTAAGTCTTTAATCCTTTCTGTTTGATTTCACATAACGTCGATCAGACATGAACATCCGCCAAAATAATATAAATCCCGGAAACAAAATCAGAAAGCCGATGAGATAACTGATGGAGAGAGCTCGAAATGTTGCTGGATCCGTGAAGCCTTCACTAATGGTGATATACGGGTGAATAATGTAAGGATATTGTGCTTGCCCATAGGCATAGCCTGCAAATAGATACTGTAAAACAACACCGATCACTGCCAATCGAGGTCTGCCTAAAAATTCCCAACGCTTTGACGGGACCCATAACATTCCATAACCGAGAACAAACATAACGGCAGCGAGTACCAAATAGGGCTTTAAGTCCATCAATTGATCATATAACCAATGCGTTTCCTGATTTAAAGCGTAGAGAATGAAACCTGTCAAAATAAAGGTGAAGGGACCAAGTATCATCGCATCGCGCCGATAAGTATGATAAGCCTCTTCATCATCAGCCACGTGCGAATAATCCGCCAACAATAATGAGGATAAAAATAAGGTATTCGTAATGGCAAAGCCAGCAAATGCCACAAAACTGAGACTCGTCAATAACTTATTAAAGTCCACTAATTGGACATCATTAACCACTTGAATAAAACTGCCGTTAATGATCGGCAAAACTAAGATTAATAAAATCGGAATTAAAAACCCACTGGTACCTGATAATAGCGTCATTACCTTTTTATAATGCTCGTTTTGAACAGAATGGGCAAAAACCATAAAGCCACTCCGAATGGATAACAGTAACAACACAACACTTCCAGGTATTAATAACAGTGACCCCAAAGCATAAGACGCACCTGGAAAATAGCTAAACAATGCTACAACAATCAATACGATAAATACGTTAGTCACTTCCCACGAGGGCGATAAAAAACGATTGGCAATGTTTGTGGCACTCATTTTGCGTCGATTTTGATAAATCATCGACCAAAAGCCAGACCCAAAGTCAATAGAGGCGGCTACGGCATATACAAAGATGAAACTCCATAGAATGGTTATAGCTAACGCTTCATTTGTCATAAAGGACACCTCTCAGGTTAACGGTATGAGGCAGGAAGATCGTCATTTAAAGGACTACGGCGGAACATGAAGTAAAGGACTAGCACAACAGCCACAATTAACACAAGGTAGATGAATAGGAATAAGGCAAAAAGCACATCTAAATGACCTGCCTTGGTAACAGCCTCACTCGTTAACATGACATGATAAATGATCCATGGCTGACGGCCTGTACATGCAAAAATCCAACCAAATTCAATGGCTAAGATCGCCAAAGGTCCAGCTAACACAAATAACACCATTAAAACTTTAGGAAACACTTGATTCTTTTTAAATCTGTGCCACAAAAAACCGACAATTGATAGGAAAAGCAAAAAAAAGCCAATTCCCACCATAGCATTAAATAATATATGGATGAATAGTGGCGGCCATAATTTCTTTGGATAGGCTTCCAAGCCTTGAACTTCGGTGTCAAATCGATTTCCCGCTAGAAAACTTAAAGCCCAAGGAATTTCTATCGCATATTTGATCTCTCGGTCCTCACGGCTAACAATCCCTCCAATTGCTAAAGGCGCATGATCGGTCGTTTCAAAAAGCCCTTCAGCTGCTGCTAATTTTTCCGGTTGGGTTTCATGCAGCATCTGAGCCGTTTCATGACCATTTACAGCAGTCATAACAGAAAAGATGCCACCCACGGTTAAAGACATAATTAAGGCTTTCCTATGAAATTGATAAATCCGTGTCTGTCCACTTTCCTTTAACATTTTATATGCGGCAATTGTTGCGATCATAAAAGCACCGGTCATAAACGCCGAAATAGAAACATGTAGCGCAGAAACACCGAAACTTGGATTGAAAAAAGCAGCCCATGGATCAACATTAACAACTTCACCATTTTGCATCTCAAAACCCGTTGGCGTCCCTTCAAAAGCATGAACATTGGTAATAAGGACAGCCGACGCTGTAGCCCCTAACGTAACGAGAAAAACACTCAAAATCCGCATCCAAGGGCTCAATCGATCCGACGCGTAGACATAGATGGACATAAATAAGGCCTCTAAGAAAAAGGCATAAAGCTCGATTTGAAAAGGTAGGGACATCACTTCACCAATTACTTCCATGAATCCTGGCCATAACAACATCAATTGGACACCAGCAATAGTCCCAGTCGGAATGCCCACACCTAATAAGACGGCAAAACCCTTTGTCCATCTTTTGGCCATCACTTCATAATCGCGATCTTTCGTTTTTTGATAGACTAACTCGGCACTTAAAATCATTAATGGAATGCCGACGCCCAATGTGGCGAAAATGATATGCACGCCCATATTCGTTCCAAACATGGTCCGTGCAATTTCTGTGTGTCCCACATAGTTCCCTCTTTCCCTCGTTTTCTTTCCATATTTTATCCAAGAAGACAACACTTAACACCTATGAATTTTCATACCGGTAAGATCAGGGGGAATTAAATGCAATTTATACTAAAAAACACCGGCGACTACCACCGGTGAACATTAATTGATTTAGTTTTGAATCGCCTTGTCCATACAAGATGCGAGCTGAGCTTCAGTATCTTCAGCAAATCGACTTAATGAATGCCCTTGTAAGGTCAATTGACTGTGGCCTCAATGGCATAATTGATGGCATTGAGCTGGTATGGCGTTGCTTGAAACCCATGGTCTTGTAACACTTTCATCAGTTCTTTTGAAGCCAACCTTTCATGAAGCGGTGGTCCATCCTCCGATTCAACGGCTTCCCATTCGATAACCATCACAGTTCCCCCTGGCTTTAAGATGCGTTTGATCTCATTAAGCGTATTTACGACACTCGGTACCTCGTGAATGACAAAGGCGATCAGTACTTTGTCAATCGAATGATCATCCATTGGGATCGTTTCTAAGTCACTGTTGACATACTCAATATTCTCAACATGTGTTTCCTTTGCCCGCTTTTTTAACATTTCAAGCATTTTCAGTTCAATATCAACGGCATAAACGGTTTCTTCCGTATGGTTAGCCATTGGAATAGTAAAATAGCCGTTTCCCGCGCCCAAATCGGCCACAACATCATTTGGATCCAACGCTAGTCTGTCAATAACCTGATCATAAGGGAGTCGTTGTTTCCTGTCATCACTTAATAATTTATCAGCATTTTCGGGTTTAAATCGATGTCCTGACATATAAAACACCTCTTATCCTTCATCGAATGGTATCTTCCATGGTTTCATTTCAAATCCTGCTCAAATGGCCATTACGAAAAAGCGTTCATCCCACACTTGAAACCTATATTGAAACAATAAAAATTAATATAAAATATTAAACCATATTTTGATGGTCGTTGCTAGAATCAATAGGGCCAATAGACCTTGCAGCCATTTGACGTTCATCTTTTTGCCCGCTGTTGCACCAAGGGGGGAGGCAATGAGACTGGCTGCTGCTATCACAAGGGCTGGCATGAACGGGACTTGCCCAGTGACTAATTTGCCCGTTGTTGCACCTATGGATGACATAAATGTCACCGCTAGTGAAGTCGCAATCGTCACTCTTGTCGGGATTTTCAAGATCACCAGCATCATTGGAACGAGCAAAAAGGCACCCCCGGCACCAACAATACCTGCGCCAATGCCGACAATCATCGTTAGGATAGCTGCCAGTCCTCGATGATATTGGAGGTCATCATCGTTAATCTCATCTTTCCCTCTTTTTGGAAGAAACATCATAACAGAGGCAATCACGGCTAAAATGCCGTATACCAGATTGATACCCCCTTCAGTCAGAAAACGGGAGCCATATCCACCGATAAAACTGCCGACTAATACACTGATTCCCATGATGACGATTAAATGTTTATTTAAATAGCCGCCTTTTCGATACACAAGCACCCCTGAAAGTGTCGCAAAAAACACCTGAACAGCGACAATACCTGACACTTCATAAGCATTAAATCCAGCCAATCCAAGAAGGACAGGGATATAGAGCAACATCGGATAATTGATAATAGCACCGCCGATGCCAAGCATCCCGGATAAGAGTGACCCAATAAAACCGATGACAAAGACCGTTATAATAAATGATAGGTCCATCCTCTCTCCCCCTTAAATCTAAAATGGGGTACAATCATACCCCACTTTGATTTAACCTTTTTTAATCCAAAATTTCAATACGCCGTCTTCTTCTGTATTCTCTAACAACTCATGATTGCCGGACTTAGCCCATGCCGCCAAATCACTTTTGGCTCCTTTATCAGTCGCTTGGACTTCCAAGACTTGACCGGTATTAATGTCATCCATAGCCTTTTTCGTTTTAACAACAGGCATCGGGCAGGCCATTCCTGTCGCATCTAGGACTTTATCTGCTTTCATACTCATTTTATTAACCTCCAGTGGTTTTATTATTCGTGGATCGCACAACGGTTTGGTCCAATTTCCATGTCACGTTGTTTGTCTTCTTCAGGCGTTTTCTTACCCATATTCGTTTCACGAATGTCTTGGTAAGCATTGGGCTGTGGCGGTAAGTTCTCAGTCACCATTTGACGGAACTTACGATCATCACTGACTTGAAGTCCTTTATTATCGTTATAAAGATCGCCTAGCCGCGCCTGTACTTGACCCTTGTCGCCAAGCTCTTTCACAGTAGAATAGTGTGCTGGCAGAACCATCATATCCTGTGACAGATCTCTATAGCGTTGATACAAGGTTTCTCTAAGGTCAGCGACCCAGTCGTCTGCTTTTCCCGCAAGGTCCGGGCGACCGATGGATTGAACAAACAAGATATCGCCTGTCAGCAAATATTGGTCATTAATGATTAAGGATGTGCTGCCAAGGGTGTGACCGGGTGAATAAAGTGGCTGTACCTTAATTTTTGTGTTGCCAATCGAGATATCGCTG
Organism: Tuberibacillus sp. Marseille-P3662; assembly: GCF_900178005.1. NCBI lineage: Bacteria > Bacillati > Bacillota > Bacilli > Caryophanales > Sporolactobacillaceae > Tuberibacillus > Tuberibacillus sp. Marseille-P3662. The sequence continues at coordinate 1,694,592 of NZ_FXBS01000006.1, forward strand.
CCATCCTCCAGCGGTGTATAATCAAACGTCACGTCACTTGCGTCTTTTGGCGGCAAATAGTAAGTACCGCCGACATCATCTGCAAGTTGTTTCCCGCCGGAAATATGATCAGCATGCAAATGGGTATCAACAGTGTATTTGATGACAGCGTCCTTTTCCTCGGCAAAAGACTTGTATACATCAGTCATACGGTTGGCATCAAATACAGCGGCCACACCATCTGAAAGGATCATGTACGACAGACAGCCTTTACCCAAGCGAACGAATTGATACAATTCACCGCTCCCATTAAGGTCAGCGATTTTAACCGGCTCGAGATGTTCGCTCCAAGCTTTCATGCCGCCTTCAAGTGAATAGACATTTTCAAAACCGGCATCAATGAGCTGCTCGGCTACCATCTCGGATGACCCGCCTTTGGCACAGACAACTAGTTTTGGTTCATCATCAGGGAGACGGTCTTTCACCGCTGCAACGTCATCAATTAAGTTAAAGTAGGGTTCATTAATCACCTCAATATTTTTTCCCTCAATTTTCCAATCAGCAAATGCATCGGTTGCTCTTACGTCAAGGATGAATTGTTTTTCGTTATTAACAATTTTTTTTGCTAATTCTTTGGTTGTCATGGTTTTAAAGGACATACTCTCAACCTCCCAATCTGGCCTACCTGATTATAGTTTGGGTTTGGTTCCACCTTCATAAGCCAGCATGCCACCTTCCATATTTAGAACATTATAGCCCTTGTCTTCCAGGTATTTTGCGGCTTTTCCGCTACGGCCGCCGGACCGGCAAACCATAATGTGTTCTTGACCTTTATCAATTTCATCTAAACGGTCCTCAACGTCACCAAGCGGAATGTGCTTGGCCTCTGGAATCATACCTTCTGCCACTTCTTCATCTTCGCGGACATCAATAATGTTGAGTGTTTCGCCCTTTTCCAGCTTTTCCTGAACGTCTTTCGGTTGAATATCTTTAACCATTCCTATCATCCTTTCATTTCATTTAATCTTGAATAATCGACTCATCACATAGCCTTAAATAAATAGATTGTGATTGGATTGTTCAGCATCAGCAAGGTATGCGGCAACACCTGCATAATCCAATCCGTCAATCAGTTCATCTTCCTTGAGACCTAGCAAATCCATGGTCATGGTGCAGGCAACTAATTTAACACCTTGTTCCTGAGCCATATCAACCAATTGCGGTAGTGTTTGCACATTGTGTTTGTTCATCACACGTTTGATCATTTTCGGGCCCATGCCGCCAAAATTCATTTTAGATAATCCCATTTTGTCAGCTCCGCGCGGCATCATTTTGCCAAACATTTTTTCTAGGAACCCTTTCTTCGTTTGAACCAATTCGTTTTTGCGAAGTAAATTCAATCCCCAGAATGTATGGAAGATGGTCACTTCACGATCATAGGCCGCGGCCCCATTGGCGATGATATAGGCGGCAATCGCTTTATCAAGATCACCGCTAAAAAGAACGATGGTGGACCTTTCTTTTTGGTCCGTCATGATTGACCTCCTTTCTAAATAGCATCAATTTTAATACATATACATGTAGGGGTATTTATTTAAATCAAATAAAATCAGGGCCTGATTACCCTGTGGGGTATATAGTAACATGAGGTCGACCGATTGTCTACCTCATGTTTTTTTATCGACTTTTAACGAGCAAGTTAACGGCTTCTTGAATCAATTCATCGGTCGGTTCGTCTTTGTCAACTTGTTCCCGAACGCATTGTTCTAAGTTAGAACTGACAATGACCGCGATGCTTTTATCAAGGGCGCTGCGGACGGCAGACATTTGCGAAACAAGATCCCGACAATCTTTTTCTTCTTCCATCATTTTAATGACGCCGCGGACTTGTCCTTCAATGCGTCGCATACGGTTCTTAACTTTTTCATCATACTGCATCACTGCCCCTCCTTGAATGATGTGTTATCTGTTTACAATCTTAATTGTATACCCTAAGGGGTATGATGTCAAGAACGATACGATGAGACTAAGTCATTTGCCCTTTATAACAGACAGTTTCCTGAATATGATCTCCCGCAGATTAGGCGAACATTACGCAAATAGACGAATAAATTACAACTAACATGTGCAAAGGAGTGAGTTATTTTTAATGTCATATCCTAATCATTGGACAGTTTCAAATCAAGTTAACCCTTACCATAATCATTCATTATATCCACAAATGTTTGAAACAAGACCTCACCTGTTGCCAGACAACAACATGGATCAGCGACAATTCCAAGTTTTATTACAGTCGATCATGAAAGGTATTCAAGGCGAAGCACAAGCGATTGACTTTTACACAAGATTAATAAAGCAGGCTCCAAATGAAAGACAAAGAGATTCGATTCAACACGCCTTAGATGATGAAAAAATACATTTACAACAATTTTCTCAACTCTATACTGAATTAAGTGGTAGGGAACCCAATTATACATTTAATCCGGTTCAGTTTAGACAGTATCACGAAGGATTATATAAGGCTTATGATTCAGAATTAGAGGCCTATGAAATGTATCGGGATGTGTACCTATCTACGACGGACCAACGAGTTAGAGATATTTTTCTAAGAGCGTTTACGGATGAAATTGAGCACGCGAGTCGGTTTAGTTTTATGTATTTCGATCTTCAAAACACACCGGGGCAAAGACAGACTGAAACCGGGCCAGACAATATTAATTAATAACTGATCTTTCATCCACTGTAAAGCATGTTTTAAAGTGAATATGCCGTAACAGTGATATGAATTCTTAAAAAATGGCGTTTACTCGGAGTGTAATATGGATATTTATCCCCTTAAGTAGGCGGAAAAAAGCATTAATTGATCTACTATGAACGGTCATTTTTATGAAGAACATGAAGAACATACTGAAGACTTTTGGTTGTCATTGGCGAAAAAGGCTCTGTTAAACGTAACTGTTGATTTCCACTCCAGACATTCGCTTTCCGCGGGCAACGCTTCAGTCTCCTCATGCCCACACCCGTGGTCCCCGAAAAGCGGATTTTTGCTTTTTGGGGTGGATTGATGTGGGTAGGATCAGCGTTATCACAGGACGTAGGCCCGCAGGACTCTAGTAAAGGCTTGAGTAAGCGGCGCTGAGGAACACACTAAGTTTAAGTGTTCCAAGCCTCGACTGCCTTTCTCTCCAATCAACGAAGTGTAAAAACAACAATGAACTTTAACATAGCCAGAAAAATAAAGGTACGCGACATACACGAATAACGAACGAATGAGATGAGACCGTTACTTTTTGGGCTCTTTCTCATCTTCGCTTTCGTGTTCCTTAGCAAATTCCGTTTCATAAGCCGGCATCCGATCAAAGGTGAATGGCTTGTGTTCAGCATTGTTTCGATGGGAGGACATAAGGTTGAGCAAGTAGTGATGAACAAACACTTCTACGGCTGAAATGAGAACAGCTGACAGTATGCTGCCCCACGCAATTTGCATATAATTATCGAGAAGGATACTCCCGAAAATCCAAACACTTGTATAAGTTAAAAGAAAATCAGCGATAGTTGCCGTTGTGTTCCCTAACCGCGGCAAAATGATCCGATCTCCTATTACATAAGAAACAATGGTGACGAAGAGACTAAAGGAAAGAATATCAACAAAGGTTGCATCAAAAAATAAATCCATGCCGATTGCGAACGCAATGACACTTGAAACAAACTTAATGATCATGACAGTTACAGTTTCCATTATCCGACCTCCTTTTTTATTAACTTTGTCCAAAACAGAAACAATCTATTCACTTAGCCTGTCCTGTGAACTTAAAGGTCGATTTAAATAGCTGCATTTTTTAATGGCGTACAACTTATACAAAAATAAGACGCGATTCACTGCTTTGTGAATCGCGCCCTATCATTGAATCATTAACTTTGTTCAGGCAAGTTTTCGCGCAAACCAAGCGTCTGCGCCGTTGAAGAATGAATGTCCTTGAAAAGCTCTGGGTTATCCACGAGGGACACGCCGTATGAAGGAATCATTTCTTTTATTTTTGGTTCCCACTCTTTTAAATGTTGCGGGAAGCATCTGTTTATCACATCAAGCATGACGTGAACAGCGGTAGAGGCACCCGGAGAAGCGCCGAGTAATGCGGCTACTGAGCCATCAGCAGCACTAACCACTTCTGTACCAAATTGAAGTGTTCCTTTGCCGCCCTCATCAGTATCTTTGATCACTTGCACCCGTTGACCCGCTACCACTAAATCCCAATCCTCGCTTTTGGCGTTCGGAACAAACTCACGTAATTCTTCCATACGCTGTTCCTTCGATAACAGAAGTTGCTGGATCAGATATTTTGTCAAAGGCAAATTTTTCGCGCCAGCCGCTAACATAGTGAAGACATTATTAGGTTTTACGGAACCGATCAAATCAAAATTTGAACCCGTTTTTAAGAATTTTGGTGAGAAGCCGGCAAACGGTCCAAACAGTAATGTTTTTTTGTCATCAATATATCTTGTATCAAGATGCGGTACAGACATTGGCGGAGCACCAACCTTAGCTTTACCGTATACTTTTGCATGGTGCTGCCCTACAACTTCCGGATTGTTACATACCATGAATAGCCCGCTTACCGGAAATCCTCCAATATGTTTGGACTCAGGAATACCGGTTTTTTGTAGTAAAGGCAGACTTCCGCCTCCACCGCCGATAAAGACGAACTTTGCTGTATGGTATTCGATTTTGCCGCTGACGACATCTTGCACTTTCACTTCCCATGAGCCGTCACTTGTCCGTTTAATATCCTCAACACTATGCTGGTAGTTTATTTCGACATTGTTACTCTCTAAGTGGTCAAACAACATGCGCGTTAAAGCCCCGAAGTTGACATCCGTTCCCGAGTCGATTTTTGTTGCCGCTATCGGATCATTCGATGTACGACCATCCATGATCAGTGGGATCCAATCCTTGAGTTTTTCAGGGTCATCGGAAAATTCCATCCCTTGAAACAAAGGATTACTTGAAAGAGCTTCATAACGCTTTTTCAAAAAATTGACATTCTGTTCCCCCTGTACGTAACTCATATGAGGCAATGGCATGATAAAGTTCTCCGGATCGTGTATCAAGCCGCTGTTGACAAGATAAGACCAGAGCTGTCTTGAAAGCTGAAATTGTTCATTAATTGTTATCGCTTTACTAATGTCTATAGATCCATCTGATTTTTCGGTTGTGTAGTTAAGTTCGCACAGTGCAGAATGACCCGTCCCCGCATTGTTCCATTCGTTAGAGCTTTCTTCTCCTGCATTTGCGAGTTTTTCAAACACCTTAATGTCCCAATCAGGTGCTAATTCCTTCAGTAATGATCCCAAAGTCGCGCTCATGACTCCGGCACCAATTAAGATCACGTCTGTTTTAGTTTGTCTGTTACTGATTTTCACCATATCCTTATATCATAAGATTTGAAGAATCACACATTTATTCTGAATCAACTTTAGCCCAATTTATAGTTTATCAAAATTTTTTATAGACTAAAATAACGTTTTAGTTATTTATAAGAAGTTAAGATGTGAAAAACATCCCACAAGGACATTTCATTAAAGTCAATGATGTCTTTCCTGCACTGATATTCGAAATCTCCTTAATTAATTTTTTAACCTTTTGGGACCACTCAACAGCATCTGCATGATATTAAGCAGTTCAGGCCGCTGTTTAGAAAATAAAATTACTATAAATGACACACAATATGCAGACTATAAATCATAGCCTGTACAGCATCTTGGAATTTTACTTTATAGTTTCAGTAGTGCGATATTCAGTGGTGATATTCATCATGGTGTACGCAGTCTTTTTATAATGTATAAACATAGTAATGATATACAAATAACTTGACTATAAAGCTGACTCAAATTATAAGTATCATATGGGCTTATTGTCACATTTCATTTAGAAGAAAGAAGGTATTTATTATGGCAAATGAACCTCTAGTTATTGATGCCCTTATCAATGGTGAAAAGGTGAAAACAGACGAACAGTCTCATCGCGAGAATCCAGCGAATCCCGGAGAGATTGTGGGCTATGCCCCAATCAACACACGGGAAGAGGCGATTCAGGCGATAGAAACAGCCGCAGATGCCTTCCCATCCTGGGCGGAGACATCCCTTGATGATCGGATTAAGCGGATGAACCGTGCTATAAATAAGTTGAAGGATGCAACACCCGAAATAGCGCAGCTTCTTTCCCGTGAACACGGCAAACCTTTGTATGACTCTGAAGGTGAAATGGGCGTGTCATTGATGTGGATGGAACACGCCAGTAATACCACCAAGGATGTACTTAAGGATGATGTACGCGAGCGTGATGACGGCAAGACCATCATCAAAAATGATCCCATCGGTGTTGTCTCGGCCATCACTCCTTGGAATTACCCCATTTCTCTCTCAACAATCAAAATTGCGCCTGCTCTCTTAGCGGGCAATACCATCGTAGTCAAACCAAGCCCATTCGCGCCACTCGCTGTCAGCAAAGTGATTGAAATCATCGCAGAAGAATTTCCAAAAGGCGCCGTTAATTTGGTTCACGGTGAAAGTGGTGTCGGCGTCGAACTGACAACGCATCCTAAAGTCGATAAAATTGCTTTCACAGGCGGAACCGAAACAGCGAAGAAGATTATGAAAAGCGCCGCTGATACCATTAAGAATATGACACTAGAGTTGGGCGGAAATGACGCTGCCATTGTCCTCTCAGATTTTGACGTGGAGGATGAACGTGCGATGCGCCGCCTTGTGATCGCCAATTTTCTCACAGCGGGCCAAATTTGTATGATCGCCAAACGGATCTATGTGCACCGCTCGATTTACGATAAATTTGTTGAAAAGTATATTGAGGCGGCCAATAAGTGGATCCGGGTTGGAGATCCATTCAATAAGGATGTAACAATTGGTCCGGTGAACAATGCGGATCAGGTGAAGTATGTTCAAGGATTGATTACCGATGCTAAGAGCCGAGGTGCAAGGGTCATTCAGCTAGGCCAATTAATTGACCCTGAGATGTTTGAAAAAGGCTACTACATGCAGCCTTCCTTAGTGTTGGATGCCGGCTACAAAGACCCCATTGTTGAGGAAGAACAGTTTGGTCCAACGGTTCCCATTTTGCCTTATGATGATGACGACCATGCGATCTCGTTGGCCAATGATAGTATCTATGGACTGACAAGCTCTGTCTGGGGTGAGGAAGAACACGCTATTCAGGTGGCAAGCCGTATAGAGGCAGGTACAACGATGATCAATACAGCTGCGGTCCAAGGACTTGATGTCCGCTTCCCATTCGGCGGGGTGAAACAGTCTGGAGTCGGACGTGAATACGGAGAAGAAGGTCTGCTTTCTTACGTGGCAACGCACGTTATTAACGTACCCAAGGATCCGGAATTGCCATATATTCCCGAGTAACGAAATCAGTGAAGGGATATCTAGCCTAACTCTTAATACTTCAAAAGATTCAATAGCCACATCTTGGATATATAATCAAGATGTGGCTATTTTTTATTGATTTTAAAGATCGTGATGATCCCCCTCTATTATTAACGACCTAAGATACATTGGCGGCAATCGCTTAACTTCATCAAAATGCGACGCTAAAGTGTCTTTTATAACCTTGGTACTATTCTTGAAACGCTCTTGTTCCTCTTGGTTAAGATTCAATTAACGTCCCATATGCATCAAACACAATCCCCTTCACCGAATCAAGATTCATTTGGATCACACCTCATTTTTTCTCTATAGTCTTATCACTGCGCTAATTATAATTGACGTTTCATTTGCTTTATGCAGGAGTACGAGATATACCAGTCCTCATCATAAAAAAATAAATAATGATTTCAATCTTATTACATACATTATATTAGGACTTTAGTTTTAAGACTATTGTATAAAGTCGACAAGATCATAATTAGATGGCAGCCAAAAGACGCACACAATTGTAAAATTATGTTTAATATTGAAAAACATCCAGTGACAATAAGGTTCGTTCATTCATTGTGCCTCACCTTGTAAACTCTAACGTCCATCTGCCCTACTCGTAGGGTCTTTAGCGTTATATCAATATGGTTTTCCACCAATGAATTGGAGGTTCTAACATGACACTGGGATTTATTATTTTTCAATTGCTTTTATTAGTTTTTTGGGGATATTGGTTATTTATCAGTTTGTTTGGCATCTGGAAACCTCGTCTTTTAAAAAATCAAAAGGCGAAAATGAGATTCGCAATCCTTGTTCCTGCTCACAATGAAGAAAAGGTTGTGGGTAGTTTGGTAGAAAATTTATTAAATCTCAAATATCCGGATGAACGATACGACATCTTTGTTATTGCAGATAATTGTACAGATAAGACAGCGGAGGTCACTCGAAGGTTTGGCGGGAAGGTTATTGAACATACTTCTCCCCTGGGCGAACCCAAGGGAAAGCCTCATGCTATCCGTTATGCATTGGAACAGTTAGGAGATAACTTAAGAAAAAATTATGACTGTGTTGCCATCTTTGATGCAGATAATTTGGTCTCACTCAATTATTTAACAGAAATGAATAATCACTTTTTAAAAGGCGATAAAATTGTTCAATGTTTCTTAGATTCTAAGAACCCCGATGATAATTGGGTTACGTTATCCTATTCTACCTCATTTTATTATTCCAATCGTTTCTTTCAGCTAGCAAAGACAAGATTAGGATTAAGTAATTTCATAGGCGGAACAGGTTTTTGTGTAGATGCGAACCTACTACATGAAGTAGGTTGGACCGCTCGATCTCTAACTGAAGACTTAGAATTCACTATTCAGAGCATTCTTCGAGGTAATACCGTCAAATGGTGCCATAATGCCAGGGTTTTCGATGAAAAACCTGAAAGTTTTATAGCATCTTGTATACAAAGACTCAGATGGGCAAGGGGGCATTGGGATGTAACCTTTAGATATTCTTATAGGTTACTGAAGAAAGCCATTTTGAAATGTGACTTGAAGTCTTTAGATGCCTTTTTGTACCTGATTAACCCAGGGAAAATGGTTTTAGGTGCTTTAACAAGTACGATTCTTCTATTTAATTTGATCGATAATCAAGACTGGATTGAATCCGTTGTCCCTTGGTATATATGGATCTGTTTTCTGATCTATTATTTTGTATTTATTGCTTATCCGATGATTACGGATATTGGGGAAATAAGTTTAATTAAAATCATAAAGGCCTGTTTCTATACGTCTGCTATGTTTTATTCAAATATTCCTCTATACTTTTGGGGCTTTTTCACAGCCAGTAACAAGACATGGAAGCGGACAGCCCATTCAAGAAATATGGCGATAGATCAAATGGTTACGACAAAACATCAAATGGCATCCGGAGGTGAGAAACGGTGACGCCCTCTTTATTTGGACTACAATTTTATGACAAGAGCATGAACCGGTTTATTGGTATGTTGGAAAATCGAATCATGATGGGGCAAAAAACGTTTGTGGTTACGGCAAACCCGGAAATTGTGATGCATGGACAACGAGATGATGGCTACATGACCATTCTTAAGTCAGCGGACTATATCGTTGCTGATGGTATTGGGATCATCATGGCCTGTAGACTTATCAGACATGCCATTCCTAAAAGAATTACTGGCATTAGTTTGATGTATCAAATGTTGAAAGTAGCAGATCAAAAACAGTTTCGTGCTTACTTTCTAGGTTCAAGCATAGAGGTTATGAAGAAATTATTGGATCGAATGAATAAGGAATTTGCGAGCGTCGATGTTGCAGGATACCAAACAGGGTATTGTTTTGATCCATATACAGTTGCTGAAGAAATAAAAGAGAAACAACCAGATATTATCTTTGTTGCTCTCGGTGTTCCCAAACAGGAAGAATGGATCTCTACTTATTTTGGATCTTATAAAAAGGGAATTTTTATTGGGGTTGGGGGAAGTTTTGATGTGTTGTCGGGCGTGGTAAAACGAGCCCCCGCTTTAATAAGGAGTTTGCAGCTGGAATGGTTATACCGTTTATTGATCCGATCAAATAAAAAAAACACTGTATTTAATTTAATGACATTTATCAAGCTGACATTTCAAGAATTTAAAAAGTCATTGAAAAGATAGAGAGGGATCTATACAAATGATCAAAGCCATGACGATTTTTGGGACCAGACCTGAGGCCATTAAAATGGCCCCATTGGTTAAGGAATTGGAACAAAACAATGATATTGAATCTCTTGTGTGTGTAACGGCTCAGCATCGTGAAATGTTGGACAGTGTATTGAATGTATTCAAGATTTGTCCAGACTATGATTTAAATATTATGCAAACGGGACAAACCCTAGTAGAGATTACAAATCGAGCAATCGCAGGGTTAGATAAAGTGATCGCTGAGGCAGAACCTGATATAGTTCTGGTTCATGGTGACACTACCACAACATTTGCAGGAAGCTTAGCTGCCTTTTATAACAAAGTAGCCATAGGTCATGTAGAAGCAGGGCTTCGAACTTATGATAAATATTCTCCGTTTCCAGAAGAAATGAATCGACAATTAGCAAGCATATTAGCGGATTTGCACTTTGCTCCAACAATTGTAGCGAAACAAAATCTTTTAATCGAAGATAACAACCCTGACAATATCTTTGTTACAGGAAATACAGCCATTGATGCTCTCACAACAACGGTTCGAGATAATTATGAGCATGACATTATTGACAAAATTGGCAATAATCGTATGATTCTCCTTACGGCTCATAGGCGAGAAAATTTAGGAGAACCCATGAGACATATATTTAATGCCGTTAACCGAATTGTCGAGGAATTTAAGTATATTCACGTCGTTTATCCCGTCCATAAGAATCCCCTGGTACAGGAAATGGCGAAAGATGTATTAAAAGATGACCAACGCATTCATTTAATCGATCCATTAGATGTGTTTGATTTTCATAACATAGCATTCCGTTCCCATATCATCTTAACAGATTCAGGCGGGATACAAGAGGAAGCCCCTTCACTTGGAAAACCTGTACTTGTATTAAGACATACAACAGAAAGACCAGAAGGTGTCAAAGCGGGGACCTTACGATTAGTGGGAACCGATGAAGACCTCGTTTACAACCATATAAAACACTTACTCACCGATGATGAAGCATATACAAAAATGGCGAAGACATCAAACCCATACGGAGATGGTTCAGCTTCAAAAAAAATTATTGAAGGTATTATACAGTATTTTCATAGCAACATAAAATGAGGAGGATCAATAACATGTCCTTGAAGAATTTCTTTTCAAATAATAACAACTTATTGATCTTCCCAATACTCATGAGTTGTATCCTGATATTCGTTATGTCTCCTGTAACTAGTCATGCTAAACAAATGTTCTCTCCCGAAAAACCGCACACCCATATTTTGGTTGTGTATTCAACAGAAGATGGACAGGTCAATTCCAATGTTAGAAGACTCGAAATGCTGCTCGGCCATTTCACGACCCACATTGTTATAAAGAGTGCCAAAGAGGTCAATAAAGAGGACTTCTCAGATATTACAGCTTTATTTTATTATGGTGGAGTTGAAGCCAACCTGTCGCAACATTTTCGCCATCTAAGTGACACGTTTAAAGGGAAATATGTGGCGATGGGGGCTAACGTAGAGCAGCTTGGCACCCCCTTTTCGTTCGTTAACGTTAAATCACAGACTTCCATTAAACAATTAATGATAAGTACAAAAAGCGAAAGGGTCACACTTCCCAATACGAATCAAATTTATGAGTTTACGATGAACCAACCGGCTGAAGTCTTGGAAAAAGGCTTAAACAAAACAAAATCCTATCCACTATTCGTTCAACGTCAATCGCATTTCTACTTTGGTCGTGTTGACTTATACGGCCCATTTTCTGTTTTTCTTGGAAAAGGATTGCATCATGTTTTTAAAGACAAAATTATGGAGATCCACCCGGCTTATATACGTCTCGAAGACGTTGATCCGATGGAGAATCCTGAAAGGCTCATGAAAATCGCTAAATTTTTAAAGCAAAAGCACATCCCTTACATGGTTGCTGTTATTCCCGTTTATAAAAATCCTAAGACACATGAATCCGTTCATTATTCTGATAAACCAAAGGTGGTTAAAGCCTTGCGATATATGCAAAAAAATGGCGGGAGCATCGTGATGCATGGTTATACCCACCAATTCCGTAAGGGAGTCACCGGAGAAGGATTTGAATTTTGGGATGTGAACAACAACACACCTATCGTGGGCCCTCCTGATCAAAAGCACAAGACGAAAGATGATTTCACAAACAAATCCAGCTATAAGGCTTATAAAGCAAAACAGAGGCAATTCGAAAAAGACTATATCACAAAAAAACTGACAAAAGGGATACAGGAGCTCACAAGCAATCAGCTGTATCCACTGGCTTTTGAAGCCCCTCATTATACAATGTCCCTTGAAGGCTACAAAATCGTCTCCAACTACTTTTCGACTTACGTTGGACAAATCCAGTTAAGCAACAAAAATTGGAAAATTTCAGGGACATCGCCTTATATTACGCGACCTTCTTTTCTTAACAATATGCTTTTGTTACCTGAGACGATTGGTTACGTTCCAGAGAATGACAAAAACGCGATACCGAAAATGATGAAAAAAGCAAATCAAAACATGATTGTCAAAGATGGCGTGGTTGCAGGATTTTATCATCCTTATCTTGGTTTAGATCGTCTCAAAAAATTAGTTAACAATATGGAGGAAATTCCGAATTTACATTGGATAAACCTGAAAAAGGTTGATAACTCAGTAAAAGCACCGGAGGTCTCTATCACGTCAGGTTCACAAGGAGTTATTGTTCAATCTAACCTTAAGTCCGTGAATCATATTGTCAAATTCACAGTCTCCAATATCAGGGAAATCTTGTTATGGATCTTATCTAGCACCGCCATGATAGGCGTTGTACTGGTAATAGTCTGTACCCTTTTTCAAAAGAAACGTCGAGTAAACTAGAAAAAACCCTACTTAGATACTTATTTTTGAAGAATTGATTTTCTCATCCTGCTGTATTTACCTCTGGCTCTTTTCTTCTCCAATACAGAGTATTAACCATTTTGACAGAATAAATCGTGATAAAGGGAGACCATGATGCAGTCTTAATTAAATCTAGCCCATCGCCTCCCTTTCTATTGAAGGCTATCGCTTAACTTCTGTAAAATGCGGCGCTAAAGTATCTTTTATTACCTTGGTACTTTTCTTGAAATGCTCTTGTTCCTCTTGGGTAAGATTCAATTCCAAAATATCACGGACCCCCCTGCGGTTAATGACAGCTGGGACACCCGTATAAACATTGTTCTCATCGTATTCGCCATCTAGTAGGGCTGATACGGTCAGTATGCTATTTTCATTGTGCAAGATCGCTCTTGTGATTCGAACAAGTCCCATTGCTATACCATAGTAGGTGGATCCCTTACTATTGATCACTTTGTATGCAGCATCCCGGACATCTGTAAAAATCTTATCAAGATCTTCTTTTTGATACTGTTCTTGGCGGTTAATGAGGTCAAGAACGGGGATACCTCCAACATCGGCACAGCTGTAGACCGGGAGTTCACTGTCCCCGTGTTCTCCAATAATATAAGCATGAACGTTGTGTGGGGCAACGTTAAAATAATCGCCTAACAGAAAACGGAAGCGGGCCGTGTCAAGAATGGTGCCAGATCCAATGACGCGTTCCTTTGGAAGCCCGCTATACCGCTGTGTCGCGTAAGTTAATATATCAACCGGGTTGGTCGCTACCAGAAAGATGCCGTCGAATCCGGAGGCCATGACGTCCTTAACAATGGTGTGAAAAATGTTAAGGTTCTTCTCAACGAGGTCAAGGCGTGTTTCCCCTGGTTTTTGATTCGCGCCTGCACAAAGGACAACGATATCGGCTTCAGCGCAATCTTCATATGAACCGAAATGAATGTGAGCAGGACTTGGGGCAAACACTTTCCCATGGTTGAGATCCATGACGTCCCCTTTTGCTTTATCTTCGTTTAAGTCAATCATAATCAGTTCATCCGCTACCCCTTGATTCATTAAGGCGAAAGCATAACTTGATCCTACAGCCCCTGTTCCTACTAAAGCCACACGGTTGATTTTATGATCTGCCATTCCCACCCATCCTCTCTTAGGTCAATTGTGAAATGTTTCACAAATATATTGTACAATATATTTCTTTATGGGTACATTGATTGGCGGAAAAAACGGTTGACAATTTTGTTAATGAATGACGATCTTTTTTGGAATGCTTATTCCCTAGCATCTTTGATTAGGTCCGTAAAAAAAAGGCAGATCATTGATGCCTTCAAAAAACTAAGGCGCCTATCATTGCAAAACATAAAACGATCGCAGAAAGAATGGATTCTGAAAGAGTATAAGTTTTGAAACCACCTTTTATTGATAATCCAGCTAATTTCGCCGTCACCCAAAATCCGCTATCATTCACATGTCCTACACTAACGGCACCTGCTAGTGAAGCCATTGCTATCCAAACCGGCTCAACGGCTACATTTGCTGCTGCACTAGCCATTATAGACATAGTGGTAATACCAGCCACTGTTCCAGATCCTTGGGCGATTCTAAGTATCAAAGCAATACCAAACGACAAAAGGATGAGTATAATCGCGGAATGGGATCCCCCAGCTACGGTATCTATAAGAGCTTTTCCAATCTTTGTTTTTTGAATAACCGTCCCAAAGGCTCCTCCAGCTCCTGTGATCAATAAAACAACCCCTGCTGCCTGCATACCGAACGAAGCAGCGTTATCTCTTTGTTTCTTGTTTAAGGATTTCGATGCCACAAAATATGCAAATACTGCTCCAGTAAGCAAAGCTATTATTTGATTGCTTATAAAATTAACAAAGGCAGGCGGATGTTCAAGCACAGCGCTACTCACTGTCCCTATTAAAATTAAAACGATCGGTAAGAATACAGGGACCAATGAAAGAATCGCTGACGGTTGGTTTTCTGAAACGACATTATTTTCGTTATTGTCTTCCATAACAGGTTCCTCATCTGTTTCCTTATGCCAGATTCCCTTGTCCAACAGTGTGAAATATAGTCTCATAGCAATTAAACATGATAAAATTCCTACCACCAAACCAACACTAACCATAATTCCAAGATCAAAATTCAAAATGCTTGTAGCTGCAAGGGGACTAGGTGTAGGAGGAACTACCGTATGAGCAGTAGCTGCCCCAATGACCAGTGCCCCAACAACATAAGGAAGCGGCTTATTAATTTCTTTTGCCAACTGAATCCCAAGGGGAATTAATATAACAAACGTTACATCATAAAAGACCGGTATGGCTAATATAAAAGCTGCAAATCCAAGAGCATAGATCGATTTTTCTTTTGAAGTCAATTTTATTAACGAGGTTGCTATAGAATGGGCCCCTCCAGAGTCAGACAAAAGTTTACCCAATATGACTCCAAAACCTATGGAAAGCCCTATCTCAGCCATGAGTCCTCCAAATCCTGAGCTAATTGCCTCTATTGTTGCTGATAAGCCAAGCCCCGAAGCAAGCCCCATATATATACTTGCTATGATTAGGCCGATGGCGGCATTGAGCTTTAATTTTAAAACTAGGAATAAAATAATCGCTATCGAGACAACAAGATTAAGCAATATAATCTCTTGTGAGACCATTTTATCACTCCTTATTCCAATATTCAGAATTTAAATAGCGAGCGAAGAAGCTAGGACAATAGTATATGAGTGACATAATCATCCGAACTGGTTGATTCGTCAGTTCGGATGATTTGTTGAAAAGAGTCATCGCCTCGTCAAAGTCCTTCGCTTGCCATGGGCACGGCCTAACTAACTTGGTAAAGAAAACACCTTTTCCAAGTGGAACTTCGGCTCGTGCTCCTGCATCTTCAAGCCTATTCAGAGAAGCAAGATGCTTCTTCGCAGTCCAAAGAAGCTTATTCTCCGGCGTTCGTGCTGTTCCTGCAGGCGTCTACGTATTTTGACGACGCTTAGAACGTGCTTTCATATCTTATTGTTCGGCTTCCTGAGTATCCTGTCTTAGGATTATCCCAGCCCCGAAAGGCATCATCATAAATTCAATCTTTCTTTTAAACGACTTTCAGCTTTACTTAACTTATTTTCGAACGCCTCTTCACGCATTTGTTTAAAGTTCTTAAGGTCCTGTTTTTGTTCCTTACGCCACTCTTTAGCGAATTGTCCAGTATCAATGTATTCATAATTTGTTCTGATGAAATCTCTTATATATGAGTTATCAACTTTTTTGTATCTGGACAATTGTCCGTATTGACTCGTATTAGAATGGAGAGGGAGTTGTTTAAACAAACCTATATCAGCCATTTTTTCCATCATAAATGCGGGTTCTTTGGAAAGGTATAATTCCATTAACACGGCCTCTTCAGGATGACCCATCTCAACTTGGTACTCATAAATTTCTGTTAACACTGATAGTATTAATGGCCAAGTGATTTGTTCCGCTGTCAAGTCAAGGTAAGCTTCGTCCTTAAAGGTAGCCTCAATTGCGCCATTCTTGGTAGATCCAATGGCTTTTGCCAGGGATAGCACAATATCTTTAGCATCACCAGTAGAATCTTGTTCTACAGCTACAAAAGACGGGAAACCTTCTTCACTTTGATAAAGTTCCCTCACACCTTCTCCAATCATTCTCGGGGCAACCATAATCACATCTACATTTTCTGGTATATCAATATTGCCAAATACAACATTATATCCTGAGGCGAAATTTAGTACATTACCAGTTGTCAAATTTGCTCTTACTTTTTCTTCATAGACACTTGGAGCAATTTCGTCAGGTATGAGCATGAATATAATATCAGCCTTTTGACACGCTTCCTCTATTGGAAAGGCTTCGAAGCCGTCTTCTTTCGCCTTATCCCATGATTGATCCCTAACACTTCCAACAATCACATTTTTAACACCCGAATCCCTCAGGTTTAATGCTTGAGACCGACCTTGATTACCATAACCAATAATGGCTATTACCTTATTTTTTAGAATTTCTAAATCAGCATCTTTATCATAATAAATATTGGCCATATTCATACACTCCTTTGATATTCATCCTATTTTTCTAATTTCCATTTCAATAATCATGCGTCCTATTCAAACACATGGATGCGCCTTCAAAAAGTGAATCCAAAAACTTTAAGAGCTGTATAGACTCCCAGCAAAATGATGCTGATACTACTAATTATCAGCAGTACGTTGAAAGGGCCGTTACCGTATAGTCTGCTATCAACTTCAGTTTTACGTAGGTACCATACCGCTACCACTATAGCCAACAAGAAGACACCAGTAGAGATGCCACCAATCTGGACCAAGATCACTGGCGACTGGATGAATAGGAAGACACTGCCCCAAATAATTGGATTAGCTACGGTAAAGATGCGGAACCAGCGTAGACGAGTCCTTGTATCTTCCCAGTTAATGACTCCCAAAACGGCTAAAAAGTTAGTATACATTCGTGGATAACTAGCTGTCGCAGCCCACAATGTCGATCCGAGCGCTGCTATAGCACCAACCAAAAAGACTATATTGGCCCAATCGCCAAGAACATCGGTATACATGTTTGAGAGAGTGGTAATCATGCCATTGCCCTCGGGCACAAGACCCTGTGGATGTAGAACGGCTGCACCCATAATAAAAAAGGCTAACGTGGATATGGTATAGACACTCCAAGAAAGAAAAGCGTCCTTATACATAACTTTGATCCAACCCCTGGCTCGTTGTGCCCAAGCTTTGCTACCGTCATCTGGACCTACCCAACGACCGTATCCCTTTTCAAGGCACCAATATGTGTAATAAGTCATCTCATCTGAACCAACTCCAGTGATCCCGAACATAGCGACAGCTGCACCAATAGCCCCCATAGGTAAAGAAAATGTTAGACCGGTCAGTATGTCTTCCGTACCATAAGCAAAAGGTGTAAAGGGCAATCCAAAAGTGATTAGGATAGTGACAAGAGTGAAAAACAAAACGCTCACAAAGGATCCCCGTTCGATAAGATTATAGTTGTTAGAGTAAAGCATAGTAATCGTGATAGCGACAACAATGATCGTCCATATTAAGAGAGAGGTGAACCCCAACGGTTCACTACCGATTGGTATTAGAAAACTTAAGGCAGTGACAGCTCCGCCAACAATGCCGCCAAGCTGAAGGAACTTCGTGAGCATCATCAACCCCCATAAGAGATTAATCCACCCAATTCGCCCAAACTTTGGTGGCACCTTGTTAAAGCCCATAAGCGCTGGCTGTCCTGTCGATATTGTCCATCGTGCTAGCTCTATCTGAATCGCCACTTTAATGAAAGTACTGAATATGACCATCCACAATATAGCAAATCCAACCTCAGCCCCAAGGGCCGTCGTGGCAATAAGTTCTCCCGAGCCTACAACTGCCGCACTTAAAATCAACCCTGGACCCAGATAACGGAAACTGTTTCTCCAGCCCTGCGGAGGATCCTTGATCCCCTCAGGAGTCAGATGGTAGGGATCATAGTGGCTATCCATCGGCTCTGTTACTCCTTCCTTATTCTGATCCATAAACAACTTACCCCCCCCCTCGTTTTAAACCTAAGATAAACCTCACCTCAAATGAATTCTAATTTTACGTGTATATAAAATGTCAGTTATGTTGGGATATTAACCCCTCCCCCCCTTAAACTTAAAAGCGTTCAAAGGCATTTTTGATTCCCCTGAGTTTATGGAAATCAATCGATTTTCCTCAAGTCGATCAGTCATTTTGTTGATAAGAATGGCAAAACTCTTTAATGAGATTTGGTGGCGTCTCGCCTTGTAGACCGGTAACAAGATTGCGAGCAGCTAGCATGGCCATATCAAAACGAGCTTGATAGGTGGCTGTGCCAATATGTGGTGACGTTACTACATTTGTCATTTGTAGAAGTGGGTTATTGCTTGAAACGGGTTCTTCGGAATAGACGTCAAGAGCCGCAGCTTTCACTTTGTTTGTTCTAAGTGCATGGATTAGTGCCTGTTCATTGACCGTTTTCCCCCGGGATGCGTTTATGAAAATACTGGTTGATTTCACTAAATCAAACTGTTTCTCCCCCATCATTTCAAAAGTATGTTCCGTTAATGGAACAAGCAAGACAATAAAATCGGCTTGTTGAAGCAAAGAATCTAAGGAACAATAAGTGGCATCTAATTCGGCTTCCATTTCAGGCTTACGATTGCGATTATGATACAAGACATCCATGTTGAAACCATACTTTGCCCGCTTAGCTACGGTTTCCCCAATACGCCCCATACCAATGATCCCTAATTGTTTATGGTGAATGTCTGTACCGAAAAACGGCGTATCATCACCAGGGGAGCTCTGCCATTTGCCTTGCTTAACATGTCGGTCCAATTCTGGAATTCGTCGGGCGGCTGCCAGCATTAACCCAAAGACTAAATCAGCGATGGTATCATCCGCTATGGATGGCGTGTGCGTACCTATAATGTTCCGAGCTTGCATTGCTGGAATATCAAAGTTATTGTAACCGACGGACATGTTACTAACGATTTTGAGGTTTGGGGCATGACACAATAATTCGTCGTCAATCTTACCACCAGAGGTTAGTAAGCCGTTGACTTCGGTAATGGCTTGCAGCAATTCATTTCGCGTAATCGGTCGTTCGTTGTTCCACTTCTCATAATCACAGTATTCTGAAATATATTCTTCCACTTTGGGGGGAATGGATTTGCTAATAAAGACCTTGGGTTTCATAAGAACCTCCTTGAAAGCAAAGAATTTTATTACGCAATTTGCTTGCGTTACGATGTCGTTTCTTCCTTAATGGGATTTTTCACGATAAACAAGTAGCAAATAGCAGCACAACCAACGATAATTCCGCCACTAATAAATGCTAACGAATAAGAACCGGTGGACTCGACGATAAAACCTGCTACCACAGGTGAGAAAGCGCCTCCAAAATATCCCCCAAAATTTTGAATTGACCCCACGGATGCTACCATAGATGAAGGGGCAACATCTGTTGCCAATGCCCAAGCATTGCCTGTAATCGCTGAGATGAAGGCTAAAGCTAATGTCATAAGCGTAATCGTAGACGCGATACTATTCATAAAAGGTAATAGAATGACACAAACAGCTGTTAAAACAGCACAAATACTAATAAATATCTGTCGTGATTTCATTGCTGTCGTCCAGCCTAAGTCAACCATCTTTTTCGTAAGATACCCACCGGTGATATTACCAAAAGCTCCGCCTATCCAAGGAATACTTGCATAAATTCCTAGTTCTGCTAATGAAATTTGATAGACATCCAACAGGTAGAGAGGTAAAAAGACAAGAAATATGTTCCATATCCAAATGGTACAAAAGTATCCAAAAATCATCCCCCAAACACTACGGTACTTAAACAATGAAAGCCAGTTTATATTGGAATCTTTTGTCCTTTGCTCCTTACCACTTCCATTCGCTTCGATATAAGCTAACTCTTTTTTAGATAATTTCTTGCTTTTATTTGGATTTTGATAAAATATAAAAAACAAAACCGCAAATATCCCGCCAATTAATCCTGCAAAATAAAATAATTCTCTCCACCCAAACGTAACCATGATAAAAATAAGCAGTGGAGGTGCCAAAGCCGGCCCCCATTTAGATGAGGAATCCCAGATACCTGTGATCAGTCCTCTTTCTTTTTTCGGATACCAATTTGCCGTAACCTTTGCTGATGTCGGAAAACAAGGAGCTTCACCCGCACCTAATAAAATTCTTAATAATACAAATACCCAAAGCGCGGCAACCATTCCACTAAAGAAAGTTGCTGCACTCCATATGAGGACCCCTAACGTATAGACTTTTTTAGCACCAAATCTATCAATAAGCCAACCAGAGGGTAATTGCATCACGGCATACGACCAGGAAAAGGCTGTTCCCAGTAAACCTATATCCGTAGCACTAAATCCTAAATCTGTCATCATTTTTGGAGCCGCAATGGAAAGGATAGAACGATCCAAATAATTAATCATACCACCTATTAACAACCAAATGACGACAGTATAACGGAATTTTAGTTTCGGTGTTTGGGTTGGTAAATTTGTGGAGATGTTTGTATTCACCTAATGACCTCCTTTTTAACAATACTTTTGTTTTATAAAAGTGAAGCTGATTTTAATATTTCTTTTAAGCGATCTTTATTCTCCTTATCCAGCTTTTTCGCTGGCGCTAGTACCTGGGTTGATATATTCAAACCGCGAAGGTGGATCGCTTCTTTAATAGCGCTGATAAGAGGCGAATCCAATTGGTACATTAATGGAAGAATAGCCAAGCGTCGTTGAAATGCTTCTGCTATTTTAAAATTCTTTTCTTGATAAGCTTGATATATTCCCACCGTTAATTCGGGAGCAAAGTTCGCACTCCCGGGTATACCTCCGTCTCCTCCAAGTTGTAGTGTATTTAACAAATGGTCATCCAACCCAGCAAGTACCCTGAAATCTGGATATCTCTTTTTTACTTTCAAAATCATTTCTCTTATGTGCCCTACACCGTCCACCGTTTCTTTAATTCCGACAATGTTAGAGTTCTCTTCCACCAATTCCAGAACCAGATCCGGGCTTAAATCCTGTCCGGTTAAATCTGGAAAATTATAAAGTAAAATTGGAATATCAATAGATCTTGAGATTTCCGTATAGTGATCAAATAAATTTTTCTTCGATAAATGCCAATAATAAGGATTGACGACAACGACTCCAGCCGCTCCAATTTCTTGGGCATGTTGGCTTAATAATATAGCCTCACGAGTACTAGTAGCTCCTGTTCCGATTAAGACCGGGACTCTGTCATTAACGTAAGAGACACTAAATTCAGCAACTTCTTTTCTCTGTTCAAATGACATCTGGCTGAATTCTCCGCCAGATCCTAAAACAAGTAATCCTTGAATATCTGTGCTAGTTAAAGTATCAATCAGTCTCCCCATCCCATGAGTGTCAAAGTGACCATCCTCATCAAAGACCGTTGAAATCGGTGGCATCACACCTTGGAAACCATTTTTTTGGACCATAATAACCTTCACTCCTTTTTTATCTAGGAAAAGGCTCCGTCGCTCCTAATCGAAGACTTAATTCCTTTGTACAAGCTGATAGTGCACGCGAAAGGCTTGCTTCTTTTTCTTTTAATTCCTGCTCTTCCCATACTGAAAAACTGATCGCGGCAACAGGAGAATTGCCAAAACCGAGGATAGGTGCGGCTACACAGCGTATTTCTGATGAATATTCACCCAAATCACGTGCATATCCCCGTTCCCTTATTTCGTTAAGCTCCTCTAGTAGACGATCTCTTTTGGTAATCGTCTTTTCTGTATAAGCATCGAGTTTAGGTTCCGGATAAATATCAAGCAATTGTTGGGTAGACAAACAAGCCAACAAAGCTTTACCTATACCGGTAACATAGGCCGGTAACCGGCTCCCTACCTGAGAAGATAATTGGAGAGGCTGGCTGGATGGTATCTTGGCCATATATACTACGTCCGCACCGTCAAGAACGGCCATTTGTACCGTTTCATCATAGTCATTTCTCAATTTTTCAAGATAAGGCTGGACAATTTGATTAACAGGCAAATTATTGGAATAAGCCATAGCGAATTCCCAAATTTTTGCACCCAATGTGTATGTTTTAATCTTTGCCTCATATCGGATCATGTTCATTTCAAGAAGCGTATTCAATAGTTGATTCAAACTACTCTTAGGTAATTCAAGTTTGGTATTTAAATCGGTAAATGTTAAACCAATCGGATTGTTTGATAGGGCTTCCAAAATATACATTACTCTGTAGGCCGATTTTACTGTCGTGCTCTCTTTTTTCAAAATGGATCTTCCTCCAATAAGAACTTTTTAAAGTGTTCATATACATGAACTCATGTTCATATTTTTATTTTATGTTCGGAAAAACCCCAATATTCATAACATTATACTAAACGTTTATTTCTAAGGACTAAAAACGCAAAGTAAGATGAAACTCGTATCAGGAAGTGAAAAGTGAATGTCCCCAACTCTACAAGAAAATTAAAAAACATGATGAAACAAACGAGGTTTCTGAAAAGCACACCTAAATAAAAGTGATTATTAAGAACATCGAATATCATGATCGGTATTTTTATGATTGATTGAGTTGTCATTTTTTAGCGTGGGACAGCATTGTGGGAAGTTGACGCTCTTGTTCTGCAGCGTCATTAAGCCATTGGGGAGTGTGAGTGTTTTTTAAATCGCTTTGTTTTTCGTTCCTTTTGGGGGTCTTATCTGTTTAGAAGAATAAATAACGGAGGCTAAGACACAAGTATATCCGTCACAGAATCATCCGAACGATTGATTAAATCAGTTCGGATGATTTGTTGAAAATAGTCATCGCTTCGTCAACATACGTCGCTTTTATGACATATGGAACTTTGATACCCTACACCCCTTCTTATATAAGGAGGGGTGTCTATTTTATAATCATGAATTGTTACCTTCCCATCCAACCACCATCCACTGTAATCGTCTCACCATGTATGTAATTGGATGCATCAGATGCGAGTAAAATAGCAGCACCAACCAAATCTTCAGGATTACCCCAGCGGTCTGCCGGGATACGTTCAAGAATTTGGCGGTTTCTTGTTTCATCAGCAATTAAAGCTTCATTCATGTCTGTTGCCATGTATCCAGGAGCAATAGCATTGACATTAATACCACGTTTTGCCCACTCATTAGATAAGGCTTTTGTCATTTGGACCACAGCACCTTTGCTTGCCGCATATGCAGGGACAGTATATCCCCCTTGAAAGGATAGAAGAGAAGCAATGTTGATAATTTTCCCATGGTTATTTTGAAGCATATACTTGCCGGCTGCTTGGCATAATTTAAATACCGACTTGGCATTGACGTCCATGACAAAGTCCCATTTTTCCTCGGGAAATTCTTCTGACAGTGAACGGTATTGTGCTCCTGCATTGTTAACAAGAATATCCAACCGACCATATTGGTTGAACACCTTATCTATAATATTTTCCACGTTTGTGGTATCACTTAAGTCATAATGAATCACAAAACAACGCCGACCCAGACTCTTAATTTCTTCCACTATCTCTGGTTCTTCTTCAGACCTTTGAACAATAGCAATATCCGCACCTGCTTTTGCAAGTCCTAATGCAATCGCTTTTCCTAATCCGCGACTACCACCTGTCACGATCGCCACCTGATTCTTCAAACTAAACAATTCCATCTTGACACTCCAATCATTTACTTGAGATTCATCATTGATTTCATAAGACGCAACTATATACTACCCAATGCAACTGACATGATGCCTCCATCCAGCTATTCCTATGATTTTTCGGCGTAGATAAGAAGTTTACAAGAATTCAAAACGTCGTGCGATTGAAGCTATTCCAGTATGTATGGATGGAACAACCAAAAGATTTGCGAAAGCTGTATTTGTTTGGCTAGTCCAGATGCAGACGATATTACTGCACAGACACTTAATATGGATGGTGGCAATGTACTTAGTTAATTGAATTTTAAAGATAAAAAGGAACGCATGCAAGTTGAAAATCCCCTTAAGACTTCTCCATCCCTAACAGACAAGACCGCAGATTCGTTCTGCGGTCTTGGCGAAAGAGATATTCGAGGCATCCTCTCTAAATGGGCAACGGTGCGTCTGGTGAAACCAGTCCATGTTCACGCATCTCCTGCCAGAAGTCCGATGGAATATCAGCTTTCATGGCTGTTAGGTCTTCGTTAATCCTCTCGGGACGTGTGGTACCGGGGATAACAGCGAAGACAGCTGGATGCGCTGCTGAAAATTGCAAGGCTGCGGCTTTTAGGCTCACCTGGTGGCGCTGTGCGATGGCTTTCATTCGATCGACTTTTGATGTAATGTTAGAAGGCGCTTCTCCATAATCATAGTGAGAGCCTCCGACTAAGATACCCGAACTATACGGTCCACCGACAGCAATGCTAACACCTTTGTCTTGGGCGGTAGGCATTAAGCGCTGCAGCGCATGCTCATGATTTAATAAGGTATAGCGAGTAGCCAACAAGCATAGATCTGGATGAGCTTCTTCTAGCTCCAATGCAAGCTCGATTGGTTCTGTCCGGTTGACGCCAATGCCCCAAGATTTAATAACACCCTCGTCACGAAGGCGTGTTAGTACGCGGAAGGCTCCTTTTCTCGCCGTATCATACTTCGTTATCCATTCATCCCCATGGAAATCCGGGGAAATATCATGGACATAGACGAAGTCCAGCCGGTCTGTTTGTAAGCGTTCCAAGCTCTGTTCTATCGATCGCAGCGTTGCATCTTCACTGTAGTCCGTAATCACTTTATTCTTACGGCCCTGTTCGAACAGTCCGTTTTTCTCTTCCAATTCATCTGAGATTACCCGTCCTACTTTTGTGCTTAACAAATAATCATCTCGATGATGTTGCGATAAAACGTCACCTAATCGTATTTCAGATAAACCCGCACCATAAAAAGGCGCTGTATCAAAATATCGAATCCCCTGATCCCAGGCCGCCTCAATTGTAGCCCTGGCTTCCTCTTCTGAAACATCACGGTACATATTGCCTAGAGGAGCTGTTCCGAATCCTAGTTTATCTTCTAACGCTTTGTTCATACTGATCGATCCTCCTCAAAGTTTTAGACCTTCTATCTATAATCTTTTACCGCTGTTAGTAAAAAGTAAACCTGGCATTGACTATATTTTGGTCCAAAGTCTTCAACCCTATTTTTGCTGTTAAAAGGAGCCTAGGGCTCTGGACTCCTGTGCAAGTATATTATCATTTTAAAATCATTGCTCTCAATTCTGGAGCATCCCATCAAGACCTCGTTAGTGAGTGGACAAAAGGTGTAGAAATTGCGCAATAACACGATCAAAGCAACTCCTTTATTATTTAAAGGAGTTGCTTTCTTTTTTGAAGGCCCTTTTCTAAATTGTTTTTTTAAATATGATTGATTTCCTTATTCTTCCCTAGCCCCCAATGTCATACCTCCATCAACAACAATTTCTGTTCCTGTGCAATATGAACTTTCATCAGAAGCAAGGAACGCTACAGCCCGGGCAATTTCAATCGGCTGTCCGATACGTCCCAGAGGAACCGAATTATAAAAGTCCGGAACTCCCTCACCTTGGGTGGCCATTTCTGTTTCAATTCCGCCCGGATGAACCATATTAACCCGGATTCCCTTTTGTCCCAATTCAATGGCGGCTGCTTTAGACATGGCCACCACAGATGCTTTTGTGGCAGCATAAGCCGAAGAATGACCGATTGGGGCAAACGCAGAGATCGACAAATTGTTTATAATAGAACCTTTCTGCTGCTTTTCCATATGGGGAATAACCGCCTGCATCCCCTGAAATACTCCGAGCTGATTCACATTAATCAAGTGTTGATAATCTTCCATCGTTATGTCTGTAAACGGTTTGCGTTTTAGAGCTCCAGCATTATTAACGAGTACATTGATTTTACCCAATTTATCTATAATTTCATCCGTAGCTGCTTTCCACTGTGATTCCTTTGTGACATCCAGCTGAACCGGATAGGCATGGTCTTCACCAATGGCCTCTGCCACTTCCTGAGCTTTTTCATAATTCCGGGCACCAACGACCACAGTGCCACCTAATGAAGCAAGGTGCTCAGCGATAGCTTTTCCCTGACCACGATTGGCACCTGTGATAAGGATTACGTGGTTTTTTAAGTCAGGCATACGCTCTCTCCTTAGTTATTGTTTTATAAGTAGACGGGGCTCTTTAATGATACGACTCATGATTTTTCTCATCAACCTTTTTCGTAACCGGATGATCAATGTCTTCCTTTTTCCAAAGCTGACCAGGCCAAAATGCATAGTTTCCAAGGACTTTTGTGATAGCTGGAACCAGTAATGGGCGAACAATAAATGTATCTAATAAAACCCCTATAGCTGTTACCGTTCCAAACTGTACGAGAACCTGCATGGGCATGACCGCCAAAACTGAGAATGTGCCTGCCAAAATCAGACCCGCTGAAGTGATGACACTGCTGGTGTCGACAACACCTTCCGCAATCGCCTTATTTAACGGCATGTGTTCTCGTTTTTTCCATATGCTCGAGACCATAAATAGGTTGTAATCTCCCCCTAGGGCAACTAAGAAGACAAAGGCATATAACGGAATAAGCCCTTGCATAGCAGGTGCACCCATACCGTAATGAATCAACAACCAACCTAGGCCCAAGGCTGACATGTAGGAAAGCACAACCGTTAGAAGAAGATAGATCATTGCTATAATTGAACGTAAATAGAGTAGCAGCAATGATGCTATGATCACAAGGATGACAGGGACAATGAGATTCTGATCCCGACTCGTTATTTTTTTCGTATCATATAACGTTGCCGTTTCTCCACCTATCCAGACGTGTTCGTTTGCATGGTCAACCTCCGCCTTTTCAAGGGTGTTAACAACAACTTTTTTTAACTCCGGCATTTTCGCGACAGCCTTGGACGAGTATGGATCGACGGATAATGTCACTTCTAACTTCTTTAAATGAGTATTATCTTTACCAGAAACCGGATGGCTTACTCTTTTGACAAAAGATAAAGAAGCTAATTTCTCCTGTAAAACAACCTCTTGACCTTCTGTATCAACAATCATCTGAACCGGCGCTATCCCACCTGCAGAATAATGATCAGCCATGATGGTAAAACCTTCACGGGACGGCGTATCCTTCGGAAAGGCATCAAAAACACCATAGGTATATTCCGTTTTGGATGTAAATGTCGCTAATCCCCCTAGAAGAATCAGGCAAAAGATGATGACTTTCCAAGGTTTCTTAATAACCCATTTGCTAGCCTTTTGACTAAGTCGGCTCTTGTTTTTACGTCGGGATATGGATTTGCCTTTCTTTTTCTCCAACTCCTGAACCATTTTTTCCGTTCTTGGTTTAAATGGAAAGAAGGCGGTTCTTCCGAGTATGGCCAGAATAGCTGGCAGCAGTGTCATAACCGCGACGGCGATCATTATGATGGCAAAACTAAATGGAACCGCAAAACGCTCATAAGATGCATATTGTGCCAAGGATAACGTTACTAATCCGATGGCTGTGGTCAGAGCACTCATCATAATCGCGCCACCAGAATGAGCGATGGCAGACTGCAGAGCTTTGTATTTATTGGGTTCCACCTGTAATTCATCGCGATATCGCGAAACAAGGAACAAGCAGTAATCGGTCCCCGCCCCAAACAAGAGGACCGTCATAATGGAGGTCGTCTGTGTATCTACGACAATCCACCCTTGACTTGCAAAAAATCCAAGGATTGGACTGATCACTCCATAAGCAAATCCTACCCCAATCAGCGGGACGAGTGCTAGAATCGGTGAACGGTACAAAACGACGAGTAACACTAACACCAGTAGCACGGTTGCGATGAGTAACGTTACATCGGCCTGGCTAAACAGTTCTTTTGCATCCGTTTGAATGGCTACCGGGCCTGTGAACCGGGTGTGTAATCCCTCAGCAGAAATATCTCCATTAAAAGAAGTTCCTTCTGTTAGATGATTGATTTTTTCTTTCAGTGCTGCTAATGACTGTTGTAAATGTTCTGTTGACGCAGCGTTATCAAAAAACACCGGTGTTGTTAATGCTTCTCCATCTTTTGATGCGGACTGGACAAGTACCTGCATGGGCATTTTGCCAAATTCCGGCACCATCGTCTGCTGATCAAGCGGCTTGTCATCCAAATGCTTATAAAGCGATTGAACCGCCTTAAAATCCGCTTGTTTTAACCCGTTTTGACGATGCCATACGATTAATAATGGAACACCCTGACCGTCTGAAAACTGTTCGTCAATGATCTTTGATGCCTTGACAGACATCGCATCTTCAGGAAGCAATTGATTCGTCCCAACGGCTTCATCGTTAACCTGGGGCCAAATCACTGATAAAAGGCTAACCACTAGAACCCAAATGCTTAATATAACCCATCGACTTTTCGAACCGGCAACTGCTCTCCCAAACTTCATTAAAATTCCCCTTCTCTCAGTTTTTACGCGGATATTTCTATAACACCTTTATATATCTGAATTAATTATATATACTGGTCAGTTAATTTTCAACGAACACCTTTATTGCATCGGAAGTCCTCACCTTATGTGATATACTTTAAATTGAATGAATGTATAAGGAGAGAACAAGTTTGACGGACAATAACAGGCGTTCAATCGGCAGACCTCGTTCCGATGAACAAAGTCAGCCAACCCATCGAATCATTCTCCAGGCAGCAATGGACCTTTTTTTAACTTATGGTTATCAAGAAGTATCAGTGGATGATGTCGCAAAAAAATGCAACTTCACCAAGGCGACTATATACTATTACTATAAAAGTAAAGGAGAATTATTCACCGAAACCATCGTTCAGATGATGTTTCAGATTCGCAGGCACATTCAATCAATATTACAAGAGGACATTCCCTTACGTACCCGCCTCCAAAAAATATTAGAGGAACATTTGAAAGCAACCAATGATATTGATTTGGACGGGTTTATGAGAGAAACGAAAAATGCATTGTCTCAAGATCAGATTAAAACAATGCAAGCAGCAGAAGAAGACATTTATAAAGTTATTGAAAAGACTTTCGAAGATGCGCTGACAGCTGGAGAAATCAGTCATATCAATCCGTCGTTTGCAGCCCTTATGTATATCTCTCTCGTAAAGGCTGGTAATTATAGAGACACAGATAACCAGGCCATTTTCACCTCCGCTGAGGAAGCTGCAGAACAAATAACCCACTTCTTCTGGAATGGCCTTTTTTCAAATTGAATCAATTTCATCATTCAAAACTAATGCAGAAAATCCAAACATTTGTAAGTGTGCTTGGCCTATTGATTTCCACTCTAGGCGAACACTTTCCGCGGGCATGGCTTGAGCCTCATGCCCACACCCGGGGTCCCCGAAAAGCGATTTTTGCTTTTTGGGGTGGATTGATGTGGGTAGGATCAGCGTTGTCACAGGACGTAGGCCCGCAGGACGCGGGTCAGTTCAGCGTTGTCACAGGACGTGACGTTTTTAGCTGAACCTCCTTACATGAACTGATCATCCTTGATTGCATTGCGGGGTCTCAAGGCTCATGCTATTCCCGCAGGAGTCGCCGCCTGCCGTTCCAATCAACAATGTTAACGCGCTGATTTTACAAACATTAATCCATTAGTTTAACCAACTAATTCTTTGAAACAAACCTTTTTGCCTTTAACCATTCTGTCCTTTTGATAATTGGGTCCTATCCTCCATTTGAGGGGGTTCCTCCATTAATCCGTGTTCAATCATGAGATCCCCTCCATCACTCGCAAAATCTAAAATATCTTTCGCCGTCCCCATCATTTTTAATGGTAAATCTTTTCTCAAACTGAAGGTTGTACCGATGGCATTGCTGCCTAAAGCAAAACTGTTTAATAGAGACGTATTATACATCATAAGCTTGTCTGAAAACGGCGACATTGTTGAGTTCGTCACCCGTCCTGCCGATGTAGCTGGGGCATTAATATCACTTTCCATTAATATGTTACTGAATGTTTTGGTGATTTGTTTGGACAACTCTTTCCCCCGGAAAAAGTATTGCCGTATATCCTTTGCCTTGGCGACTTGAGCAAAGCCTGTCATTAGTTTCATGCCTGCAATATTCGCTTCAACCGTCTGATATAGATAAGCGACTTCAACAGCATTTAAAGGTCTTCTGTGACCCGTTAATTTCAATCCTGACCGATAATCTTTAGTCTTAGCGAATTCTACATGTTTCGGAAGGTTAATATACGGGGATTTTGGAAGCACCCCTTTATCAAGCAAATACTGTGTTGTTTCTTCACAGAACGCTTCTGCATATTTAGTGAACTTTTGATACAGGTTCATGATGTCCTTCCGGTAACTCATCGATATATGTAAGGCGTGGATACCCGATGCAATTTTCATCATTGTACGTAAATACATGACTTCAAAAATGTCATCATACAACTTAGGCGCACTATGATTCACATCATTTTCGGTAAATCCAACCGGGACGGCTGCCCCTTCTTGTTTAAATATCTGACTTAATTCCTTAACAAATTTACTTTCCCCTTTTATAAACGATTGAAATATTTTTCTTGCCTCTGGATCCTGATTATGGACTAAGAAGAAATCAATAATCCTGACCATCATGGTCTTTTTTTCATAAACGACCCAAAGTGTGGCAAGCTCTGAGGATGTTAGCGGCTCCTGTTCTTTGGTCACTTTGTTCCTTCCTTTCATTAAAAAATAAGGCCTCTTGAAGGTTTATACTTGCCTTATCCTTCCCGACCTCTTGGCAAGGTATTCTTGTTAGACATCCTCGTGACTTTTCATTTTGAAGGTGGCTTATATAAGTATTTATTTTAAGTGAAGGTGAAGACTGAAACAAAGAACCAAATAAATAATGTAACAAATCAATGCGTAAATGACCTCCCAAATAACAATGAAAGGTCATCTATTAAAAAGGATCATTAAACACCCAATTATTCCGGCAACATCACCTTACTAAATTCATCTATAAATGCTTCATAATGAAGTTTGGTGGCAATAGCCGTTTTTCCTGTTTCACTTGTTGGTCGAAGGTCAATATAGGACAGTCCCCTTGCTTCTTTATCCTCTACAACATTTGCATCATAGTATATGAAATCAACGATGGCAGGATTTTTAACAAGTATAATAGTGAGAAGATCGTGAATAGGAGCACCCGAAATACCCGGTATACTTTTTTTATAGAATTCGTAGTAATACTCAAAGACAGGCGCGATCATGAAGGCATAGACGTTTTTCTTGTTTTTGGAAACGACGTCCACAATATCCGGAGTGATAATGGCGAATTGAGTGACATTTAGCGGGGTTATCGTCAGGTTATGTGCAAACTTAAGAACATAATTAGATGACGTCGGATCTCCAAAGAAATTTGCTTCCGCCAGGGCCGTTACGTTACCCGGAACAAAGAATGCCCCGCCCATTACATAAAAAGAATGAACCATTTTTATTTGATCTGGAAATAGAGTAAATGCAGTTGCCAGGGTCGTTGAACGGCCTGTATCTACAATGATGAGCTCATTGCTATATCGTTCTATGATGAGACGAATGGTGTCAAAAGGATATATCTGATATTGCATATTACCAGGAGGCTGTATCGGACCGATGCCTTCCTCACCGTGAATTTCTGGGTAAAACGTGACTTCTTCCTGCTGAATTGGATTGGAAGCACCAGGAATAATGGGGATGTCCTTTCTACCCGCTAATTGTACCAAATAAGCAGCATTGGCTGTCGCCTGGTCTTTTGTTACATTACCATAACCGGTGACGATACCAACCAGTTCGATTTCAGGATCCATCATGGTATACATAATTGCCAAAGAATCATCAATTCCAGGATCACAAAATAAAAGAATTTTTTTCGTAATAAGAAGCCCCCCTCCCCTTCTATTGTATATGTCCAATATTCATGAATCGTGCTTGAAACAGTGATGAGCAGGGATGGTTCGAGATCAGTGAGAAAGTCTTAGTGTGGATTTTAGTGATAAATGGTAATGGCCCCGATCATCGGCTTTTAATGATCGGGGCCACCTTTTGTTGAATGATTTCTACTATCTATTGCTTGATTTATATTCATTGCCATATATCTCTGCCATCAGTGATATCATCGTATTTTTTCTTACACTGATTTCTGTTCCGCTTGCGAAACAAGGCTTCTATCAACTTATTTCTCGACGGTGCCTGCATCTTTTGGATGGACGCCATGACGATAATAGTCCTTATACTCAGGTTTCATTGGTTTTTGTCCAGAGATGATGTCGGCTGCTTTTTCTGCCAACATCAACACCGGTGCATGGATATTGCCATTCGTCGTATGCGGCATAGCAGACGCATCAACAACCCGTACGTTATCCAAGCCATGAACCTTCATGGTCAGCGGATCAACGACGGCCATCGGATCTGAAGCCGGACCCATTTTTGCCGTGCAGGATGGATGAAGTGCTGTTTCAGCGTCATTCGCGACCCACTCCAGAATTTCCTCATCCGTTTGGACAGAAGGCCCTGGGGAAATTTCACCTGAATTGTAAGGCGCTAACGCTGGCTGGGAAAGAATTTTCCGCGAAACGCGTATGGCTTCAATCCACTCACGCCGATCCTCTTCGGTAGATAAATAGTTAAATACAATGCTCGGATGCTCAAAAGGATCTCGCGAACGGATCTTCAGGCTTCCCCGGGAGTTCGAGTACATCGGTCCAACGTGTACTTGGAATCCATGTTCCGTATCCGTTTTTTGGCCGTCATATCGAACCGAAAGCGGAAGGAAGTGGAACATCAGATTCGGATAATCAACATCTTCATTCGAACGGACGAAACCTCCACCTTCAAAATGGTTCGATGCTGCCGGGCCAGTACGTCCAAGTAGCCATTGCAAGCCGATCCAAGGCATTTTTGCTTTATTTAGGCTAGGCTGTTCGGAAACAGGCTGCGGACAAGCATGCTGAATATATACTTCAAGATGATCCTCAAGATTTTCCCCTACACCCGGTAGGTCAACTACTGGTTGAATACCAAGCGAACGTAAGTGATCAGCGTCTCCCACACCGGACAGCTGAAGGAGCTGTGGTGTGTTAAATGCACCACCGGAAAGGATCACCTCTCCCGCATTAACCTTATAAGTCTTTCCATTCTTTTTGTATGTCACCCCATTTGCCCGGGTACCATCAAAATCGATACTGGTAACAAAAGCACGCGTCTTCACTGTAAGGTTTTTGCGTCGCATCGCCGGACGTAAATAGGCACGTGAAGCTGACACACGTCTGCCGTTATGCACATGACTATCGAATGGCCCGAATCCTTCCTGACGAAAACCATTGACATCGGGGGTTTTAGAGTAACCAGCCTCAACACCTGCATCGAAAAAGGCTTGAAATAAAGGGTTCGTGGCAGGTCCGCGCTTTAATTTAAGTGGACCGTTGTGGCCGCGGTACTCATCAGATGGATCGGCTCCAAAGGCCGTTTCCAGTCGTTTAAAATATGGCAGACAATGGGCATAGTCCCAAGTTTCCATACCCGGGGCAGATCCCCACCGTTCATAGTCCATCGGATTGCCACGCTGATAAATCATGCCGTTGATGGAACTCGATCCCCCAAGGACTTTTCCCCGGGCATGCGCGACACGCCGTCCATTCATATAAGGCTCAGAGTCAGTCGAGTAGATCCAGTCATAGAAGCGATTGCCTGACGGGAACATCAAAGCTGCTGGCATTTGAATAAATAGATCCCATGGATAATCGCTACGCCCTGCTTCCAAGACCAATACACTGCACGATTCATCTTTACTTAGACGGTTGCCCAGTACCGAACCCGCACTACCGCCACCAACGATGACATAGTCGTATGTTTGATTCATCTGTAAAACCTCCTTAATGAAAAGATTATTTGAACCACTGAACAGGTTCTGGTTGTTTATTGCGGTAAATGTGTTTGACCTCTGTGTATTCATCCATGCCTTCGCGGCCAAGCTCGCGACCAATACCAGATTGCTTATAACCGCCCCATGGCGCTTGTGCGAAATAAGGATGGAAATCATTGATCCAAACGGTACCTAGTCTGAGCCGTGAGGCAACAAATTCAGCTTTATCCAAATCCTGAGTCCATACGGCACCGGCTAATCCGTAAATCGTATCGTTCGCGAATTGTACGGCTTCTTCTTTGGACGTGAACGTTTCTACGGTTAATACCGGGCCAAAGACCTCTTCCTGAACGATGCGCATGTCACTTGTACAATTAGTAAAAATCGTTGGTAAATAAAAGAAACCATTTTGTAGTTCGGCCGCTTCAGGACGCTGGCCACCCACTGCGAGTGTTGCTCCCTCTTCTTTACCAATCTCGACGTACTTTTCAACTTTGGCACGGTGTTCAGCGGAAATCAGTGGACCGCTTTGTGTATCTTTATCAAAGCCGTTGCCCAACTTAATTCTTTTTGCCCGTTCAACTAGGGCTTCCACAAACTGATCATGAATACTTTCTTCAACTAATAGTCTTGCACCCGCTGAGCAAACTTGCCCGGCATGAAAAAATACTGCATTCAAAGCTTGATCAACTGCTGTTTCAAAATCAGCATCAGCAAAAACCACATTCGGATTCTTACCGCCAAGCTCAAGCGCAATTTTTTTCACATTATGGCTAGCGGATTGCATGATCGACTTTCCAGTTTCGATACCGCCCGTAAATGAAATGAGATCAACGTCGGTATTCGTAGATAATTCAGCACCAGCGGATTTCCCAGGGCCAAGCACTAAATTGGCGACGCCTTTTGGCACACCAGCTTCTTCGATAAGTTCAAAGACTTTAACCGTTGTTAGCGGTGTAATTTCACTCGGCTTCATAATAATTGTGTTACCAGCGGCTAAGGCCGGTGCAATTTTCCATGCGGCCTGTAGTAGTGGATAGTTCCATGGCGTAATTTGCCCACAGACACCGACAGGCTCACGGACGACTTTACTTTCAGAGTTCGGAATCGGAGACTCAATCACTTCACCGCCATCTTTATCAGCTAAACCGCCGAAATAAAGAAAAACATTGGCGATGTCACTCATATCGGCACGGCTTTCTTCGACCGTTTTACCCGTATCCCATGTCTCTAGTTCAGCAAGTTCTTCAAGATCCCGGCGAATCAATGTACCTATTTGATAGACAAGTTCACCGCGTTCATTAGCGGGCAACGTTCTCCAATCACCTTCGTCAAATGCGGTTCTTGCCGCTTGAATCGCTGCTTGGGCGTCCTTCTCGTTACCTTCCGCAGCCGTTGCAACGACTTCTTGATTGTAAGGATTAATGATCTCCCGCGTCTCTCCGGACAGGGCTTGAACCCATTCGCCATTTATATACATTCTTTTTAAAGTCAAACCACCACTCCTTTATGTCATTTGTTTAATCAGTTTAATCAATTAAATTTATTAAATATTTATTTAACGTTTTTAACAATATAAATCTACCATTCCCCTATTAATCTGTCAAACCTCTAAAAAAATTTGAAATGATCATCAGTCGTTGATACGACAACGTTGAGTTTATCATCAAAATAAATTTAACTTTTGACATATTAGAATCATTCGTTAACATAAGGACTGTATCAAAAATATTTAACATATTAAATTTTTTTAATACCAACGAAGGGGGGACGAATATGGACAAAACTTATACTAGTGATGCTGACCAAGCTATTTCTGAAGCAAAGTCACTGGTCATTGACGCCCTTGCCGAAACGATGGACTTATACGGGGTCACACGAAGCGTTGGTACGCTATACGGAACCATGTATCTTGAAAATGACATGACGTTAGATGAGATGCGTGAAGATCTCGGTATGAGTAAACCAAGCATGAGCACAGGGGTTAAACGACTTCAGGAATTCAACATCGTCAAAAAAACTTTTCAAAAAGGAACAAGAAAAAACACCTATATTGCTGAGAAAGATTTCTTCCGTTTCTTTGAAAACTTTTTCACTAAGAAATGGGAACGTGAAGCCCAACTTAACTTAGAGGCTATTTCACATGCTCAAGTACGACTACAGGACGTGATTGATTCGAAAGAGACGCCTGATCCATTCAAACAAGAGGCACAGGATATGCTTGAGCAGTTCGAGGATTCGAAACCCTATTATTATTGGTTAAAAAAACTCGTTCACTCGATTGAAACCGGCGAGTTATTTAAGTATATTCCCTTTGATGACCATAAGCCTGATGATTAACGTTCAGCTGAGCGTTGATATATTCTAAAATTCACTAGGAGGAATTGTAAGTATGACAAGAAAAATGTCCATTTCCAGTCTTACTATGATTATTATACTTTCGATGGTTTTGTCGGCATGCGGCAGCAATGGAAGTTCCGCTAGCAACGGGAATGACAGCGGTAAAAGCGATGTCAACCTTGGGCAAAAAGAAGTGACGCTTGCTTATGTTTCGTGGGAGTCCGCCGTGGCTAGTAACAACGTTATGAAACAGGTTCTTGAAAATGTAGGCTATAACGTGACAATAAAACAGGTGAGCACCGGAACCATGTATGCCGGGGTTGCGGATGGATCAGTGGATGCAACGATCTCTTCATGGTTGCCAACCACCGATAAAAGTTACTGGAACCGGTACAAAGATCAATTGAACGACATCGGCACCAGCCTGAAAAAAGCACCACAAGGACTCTACGTTCCCGACTATATGGATATCGATTCAGTTAAAGATTTAGCCAACAACAAAAACAATGTTGGTCAAAAGACTGGATGGACCGTCACTGGCATTGATGCTGGAGCCGGGGAAATGCAGATTATAAAAGACAAAATGTTCCCGGCATATGGGTTAAACGATAAATGGGATTTAAAAGCCAGTTCTAGTCCAGCCATGCTTGCCACAGTAAAAAAGGCCATTGATGACCATAAGCCAATCGTCGCTGTTCTATGGCAGCCACATTGGGCCGTTAGTCAATGGGATATGAAGCTATTGAAAGATTCAAAGGATGTGTTCAAAAAGCCGGATGATATTCATACGCTTGCCCGTAAAGGTTTCAAGGCAGACGCTCCAGCAGCTTATCAAATTCTCAATCAATTCCACTGGGAAAAGAAAGATATGGAAAAAGTTATGACCATGATCCACAATGACATGGAACCCAAAGCAGCCGCCAAAAAATGGATTAAGAACAACCAAGATCTTGTCTCTGAATGGACCAAAGATCTTAAATAAACGACAACCATTCAAATTTAAAAACCCGGTTCAATATGTCTATACAGACATGTCTTGAATCGGGTTTTCTTAACTTGATTTTGGCTTCATTTTTACCACCCTTTTTTGATAAACCAGTCAACGTCCTATTCTATGTCTCTCACATCACTAGGATAATGAACACCAAGATATATTCGACTCACTCCGATAAGCAGAACAAGAATAACCATCGATACAGCAGCTATCCACTTTCGCACATGTGATTGGATGAATAAAAAAAGAAAACATCCTAACATTCCGTAAAAAATTATTGCATTCGTCGAGTGACCGCACGGGAAACTATAGCCTGTTTCTTCAATTAATCGTCTAATCTCCGGTCGCCAAACTACACAGTCATTTTATATAGGGGATCATGTTCAGAATTGTATTCTGAAGGGATACAGCCTGTTCTCTAGCTCCAGAATTATTTGTCTGTTTTGAATAGCTTTCAAGGTCTGCATAGACCTTTTCAAGAGCATCAACTAATAAAGACCCTTTATGAATCACAGGAGTCGTAGTTTTCTCATCATATAGGTCAACATAGACATTTCCTTTTGAATCAATTTGTGCCAGAAAAACATCTCCAAAGTCCAGAGCTCCATACTTTTTTATCTCTCCTAAGAGCCATTCTTTTGAATAACCTAACGCCAATAATCCCTTCTCCAAAAGAGTCCCATCCATAATGACAATGGTTGGACCATGTTCCCTATCTACCGTCATACCTAATGTCGTTGGCGTCACAGACTGTTGTTCTGTTTTCTTCATAACACTTAGTTGACCGTTCGTTTCTAAAACAGCCATTTCAATATCCGACAATTTAAATATATTTTTCTCTCTCAGTAAAAGCATAAGCTCATCTATCGCCATTTGGTTCTTCTTCAGATTCCTTTCTTTCACTTCCCCGTTTTCGATCACAATAGAAGGCTTCCCGTCCGTTAGCCGTAGAAATGTTTTGGATTTTAGACCTGCAAAAGCTAATATTATAGGAAAAAGTCCCCATATTATCAGTGCCATCAGTCCGTTTGAAATTTTTATGTTTTGATCAACAGACATACTGGCAGCAATAGATCCAATTGTAATTCCTACGCAGTAATCAAAAAAAGTGACTTGGGATAATTGTTTCTTGCCCATAACCCTGGCCATGAACAACAGCAGAATAAAAGCACCAATAGAACGAATTAAGGTGAGTAGAAATTCTGGCACTCAAAACTCCTCCAATTAGCAAATGAACTATGATATGTATGCTTTATTATTGGACAACCTAAAACTATCCATTCAATAAGGAGGTATTAAATATGTTGAAAAGAGTGATCTTTCTATCCTTTTTATTAATAACCGTTACAGGGTGTACAAATCGGATAGGAGGAGATATATTTTTCAATCAAATCGATGAGCTACAATATTCTTTAAATCATTCGGAGTGGGAGCAATTCACAAATGAGGCGAATGAATTAAAGCGTTTATATGAAGAGGATAAATGGGTCCTACAATTACTGGGGGATGAGGGAGAGTATGAAGCATTACATGAAAACATTAACCAACTCATCGCTGCTACCAAAGAAAAGGATAGAACACAAACGCGTGTTTCTTTAGCTTCCATCAGAACGTTATTACAAAATATATATACCATGTGAGTGGGATCATCTATCTTTGCTCTGTTATGACATCATTGTAGAAAGAGAAAAGTTATTAAAGGGAACACTTTTCCTTGACAACAAAATAATTAATTCAGGACAATGCTCACCCCCCCATTTGTGTTACAAATATTAGGTCCATTAGATTAATTTCAAACACACATTACCTTTACAAGTGCATAGGCTAATTTATATATTTAGTGAAAGGATGGAGAAACATGTACTATAATCCTTATATATATCCATGGCAATATCAATATCCTTACTATGCAAATGTACCAATGAATCATTATGGAAGACAGCCGATTTACGGGGGCTCTCCTAATGAAGGAGGATATGCAAACGGATTTAATGGTTCTCGATCTTCCAATGGTAATGGTCATATTTCTTTAACAGACTATGGACCAAATCCATTTGTGGTAAATATTAATGAAGCATCAAAGCAAAACGATACGTTTCGTACCGCGTTGTGGACAGGAGAGCATTTACAAGTTACTTTAATGAGTATCGCCGTTAGGGAAGATATTGGCTTGGAGATTCATCCTAATGTTGATCAATTCATACGTATTGAACAAGGTCAGGGAATTGTTCAAATGGGTAAAAATAAAGATAATTTAAACTTTAAAAGCAATGTCTATGATGATTCTGCAATCATCATACCTGCAGGAACGTGGCATAATGTAACCAATACAGGTAATACTCCGTTAAAACTATACTCGATCTACGCTCCACCTAATCATCCATTCGGTACTGTACATGTTACCAAACAAGATGCAATGACTGAAGAAGAAGGTCATGACAACGAAAATTGAGCATATTTCTACAAATTTATATTTAGCTATGTCAGCTTATATGGATCGTAAAAATTATACAGGCATGGCAAAGTGGCTCAGGCTTCAATCAGAAGAGGAGCGCACACATATGTTAACCTTAATTGATTATTTATCTGGGAAAGATGGGGTTGTAAAACTTAGTGAGGTTCCAGCACAATCTACCAATTTTGGAACACCTCTTGAAACTTTTCAATCAGTTTTGAAGCATGAGCAGTATGTGACAAATTCGTATCGTCAAGCTTATGATTATATTAAACAAGTAGATCCACAAACAACGGTCATTATTCAGGATTTTCTAAGAGAACAAATTGATGAGGAAGCACAATCATTAACCATAGTGGAACGTCTTAAATTAGCGGGGGATAATCCTTCAGCATTATTACTTCTTGATCAAGAACTTGGTCAAAGACAGAACAGTGTAGCTCCTGCTGGTTAATATCTACAATAATGTTATTCCTTCAGATAAAAACTCTGATTCATCGTCACTTTTTGTGAAATGCCAGGTCAGATGATTTTGTTTTTAGTTGTGAATCAATTTCATCATTTAAAACTAAAACAGAAAATCCAAACATTTTTAAGTGTGCCTAGCCTGTTGATTTCCACTCTAGGCGGACGCTTTCCGCGGGCATGGCTTGAGCCTCCTCATGCTTCGCATTGCGGGGTCTCAAGACTCATGCTATTCCCGCAGGAGTCGCCGCCTGCCGTTCCAATCAACGATGTTAACGCGCTGAATGGACAAACATTAATACATTAGACCGTTCGAGTGTTCGAATCAATAACGAAATTGTGCCTCTACTTTAGCCCGAATAATAATCTGCCCAGGTTCAATAGGGGTTGACATACTATCTTCCATCGCAGCAAATGTTTGAAAGGTTTGCGGTGTTTCGATCGTCTCTTCTATGATTTTAAGTGGAATAGAATCAAAATTAACATTTAAAGTTTCAGCAATCGTCTGTGCCTTTGCAAAAGCATTCTTTAAAGCATTATTCAGCGCTCGCTGATAGTATTGTTGTTGATTTTCAATCGTGAATTGGATATTGGACACTCGATTCACACCGTTTTTAACAGCAAGATCAATCATCCGTCCGGCTTGATCGATGTTTTTCATTTTAAGGGTGATTATATTTGTCACCTGGTACCCTCTGAACACTTGTTTCCCATCTACATAATCATAACTAGGATTGATGTTATAAGCAGATGTTTTTATATTTTCTCTTGAAATGCCCTCCTGTACAAGAGCTTCGATAACTTGATTCATTATATGCGTATTTTCCTGTTGAGCTTGATTGAGTCGTTCGCTCTTGGTAACAACCTCTAACTGTATACTGACAGTGTCCGGTTCAACCGAGAAGCTTGCATCACCATTAACAGTCATAATGCGGGAAGCATCCTGTCTATATAGTTCTCCATAAGGATAATACACAATTATCCCACCTTTCAGATTGCCTTTTTTCTAATATATGCGCATAAATATCATAATAGTAATGTTTTTGATTCTTAATGTTCCTGTGGAGTGCTAAACACGCCGTTCATTTTCCCACCTTTTTTGGTAATAGCTAAGTCACCCTGTACAGGGTGACTTTTATAGGTTCGCTCTATAAATTACAATAATATTGCGAAATTAAATATAGTACAACCATTCCAAATCATTGAACGACAAACCTGCTATTAATTTAATCATTTAATTCATAACGTTTCCCCTTGACAAGAAAAATGATGCTTTCCGCAATATTCGTTACATGATCGGCAATCCGTTCGATATAGCGGCAAACAAACGCCAGCTGTGTGATTTGCGCCATATTTTCCGGCTGTTTTGAAGCCAATTCAAGTAGTTCCTGAATTAACTCTCCATAAAGTTTGTCAACCTTGTCATCCGTTTCCGCTAACGTTCTTGCCAGAGCAACGTCTTCCTCATCATACGCCTTTAAACCGTCCGCCAACATCTTTAAGGCGATTTCCGCCATCTTTGGGATATCCTCCAGCGGTTTAATCAATGAAGAATTTCCGATGCGAATCGTTGATTTGGCAATGTTAACGGCAAAATCACCTACCCTTTCGATATCCGTGGAAATTTTGACAGCCGCCATAATTCGTCTTAGATCAGAGGCAACAGGCTGTTGTTTAGCGATCATTAAAATCACCTGGTCATTGATGTCTTCTTCCAGTTCATTGATCTTATAATCGTCG
This sequence comes from Tuberibacillus sp. Marseille-P3662, assembly GCF_900178005.1. NCBI lineage: Bacteria > Bacillati > Bacillota > Bacilli > Caryophanales > Sporolactobacillaceae > Tuberibacillus > Tuberibacillus sp. Marseille-P3662. The sequence goes on from NZ_FXBS01000006.1 coordinate 1,736,996, forward strand.
TCAATGATTTGTAATGACGTTTCAATATCCTGACCTTTTAATGCTTCAACAGCTTGTTGTGCCGCCGATTCACTTAGACGCCCTAACGAAAGAAGGCTGGTTTTTAATTCATCAAGTTCCGCCTTGAAATTCCCTCGAACGACCATCTTGATCACTCCCGTTTTAGAATTGACTCCCTTCTATCCAAAGCGACCGGAAATATAGTCTTCCGTCCGTTTGTCTGAAGGATTTGAAAACAGCTTATTGGTTTCCGATTGTTCAATGACCTCCCCGTTCAGAAAAAATGCGGTTTGATCGGAGATTCGCGCGGCTTGCTGCATATTATGAGTGACAATGACGATACTGATATCTTTCTTCAATTCTTGAATGAGTTCCTCTATTTTTAAGGTTGAAATGGGATCTAAGGCCGAGGTCGGCTCATCCATTAATATGACATCCGGATCAACCGCTAAACAACGGGCAATACAAAGGCGTTGCTGCTGTCCACCTGACAGGCCGTAAGCATTGGTGTTGAGACGTTCCTTAACCTCATCCCATATAGCTGCACCCTTTAGACTTTTTTCAACGATTTCCTTCAGTTTCTTCTTATTTTTTATTCCTTTAAGCCTTGGCCCGTAGGCCACATTATCAAAAATCGATTTTGGAAACGGATTTGGCTTTTGGAACACCATACCGACGCGGTTTCGCAATGCTTCCACATGATATTTAGAATCGAAAATATTGCTGTCTCGATATAAAATTTCTCCGGCGACTTTAACATTCGGGGTCATTTCTACCATACGGTTCAACGTTTTAATAAATGTTGACTTCCCACATCCGGATGGTCCGATAATCGCTGTCACTTGATTTTCCTGAATATCAAACTGAATGTTTTGTAATGCGTGATGATCACCATACCATAGATTAAGATCTTGAATGTTGTAAACAGCGGTATTGATTTTTTCAACAGTTTGCATGGTTAATCTCTCCATTGTTAGCCAAATTGACCTGAAATATAGGCCTCGGTTCTTTCTTCCGATGGATTTGTAAAAATCTTAGATGTGTCGTCATACTCGATTAATTCACCTTGATAGAAAAATGCTGTTTGATCAGCAATCCTCGATGCCTGCTGCATGTTGTGTGTGACGATCACAATTGTATAATGTTCTTTTAACCTTAAAATCAGATCTTCAATTTTGGCATTAGAGATCGGATCTAATGCCGATGCCGGTTCGTCCAATAAAAGTACCTTCGGCTGTAATGCAAGCGTTCTTGCGACACAGAGTCGCTGTTGCTGACCGCCGGAAAGCGACAATGCTGATTTGTCAAGGCGATCTTTGACTTCCTCCCATAATGCCGCATCCTTTAAACTTTGTTCAACCGTCTCATCTAACACTTTTTTCTTCCGGATACCATAAAACTTTAAAGCATGGGCGATATTGTCGTAAATCGATTTCGGAAACGGGTTAGCTTTCTGAAAGACCATGCCGATTTCTTTGCGAAGCGCAACAACATCAATATCATGATCAAGTACATTCACGTCTTCGTATAAAATATCACCTTCACATCGGGCCACTGGTATAAGATCATTCATACGGTTGATCGTTCGTAAAAACGTCGACTTTCCACAACCAGACGGTCCAATTAATGCGGTAATGGCTTTTTCCTTGATTCGCATCGAAACGTCCTTAACGGCATGATTATCCCCGTAATAGATATTTAAATTTTGAACGGTTAAGCTGAGTTTGCTTTCTTCACTTTCTATATTGTCCAGGGCAGCTGCGCTTTCTTGTACATGTAGCATAGGGCGATTCTCCTTCAGATTTGTTATACGGCGGGTTTCGCTTGCCAACTCGACAACAGTGCTTTACTTACCTGACATTCGTTTATGAATACGGCTTCCCATCAAACGAGCAAATAGATTAAATACTAATATTGCAATCACCAAAACAGCGGAAGAACCATTCGCTACAGCATGTACGTCCGGGATAATACCGACTGAATTAACAGACCAAATATGAACCGATAACGTCTCCGCTGAGCGAAATAGATTCAATGGGGAATCCGGTGAGGCGGGATTCCAATTGGTAAAATCGAGATTTGGTGTCGATAATCCAGCGGTAAACAACAATGCCGCTGATTCACCAAAAACCCGGCCTGCTGATAAAATCACACCTGTTAAAATCCCCGGAAAGGCTGCCGGGAGTAAAACCGTTTTAATAGTATGCCAATGTGTAACACCGAGAGCCAAACTCGCCTCTTTTTGTTCAGCAGGAACGGAACGAAGGGCATCTTCGCTAACCCTTACGATAACGGGAAGATTAAAAACGGTTAGGGCTAAAGCCCCCGATAAAATCGAATACTGCCAGCCAAAATAGTTAACAAAAACAAGTAAGCCGAACATCCCGACGACAATGGACGGTAAAGACGCTAAAACTTCCACACAGGAACGTATAAAAGCCGTGATTTTATTGGGTTTGGCGTATTCGGCAAGGTAAATCCCGCCTGCTACACCAAGAGGCACAGTTAGTAACATTGTAATGAATAAAAGATAAAATGAATTCCAAAGCTGATTTTTAATACCGCCGCCTGCCTGAAACGAACTAGAATTAGATGTCAGGAAATCAATGGTGATATAGCTAAGTCCGTTATACAATATATAACCAAGTAAAGCGACCAGGGTACCGACCATTATAACCGCACAAAAGACAATTAAAGATGTCGCCACGCGATCCACAGTTCTGCTGTTCATTTATACTTGCCTCCTCCGTGACAAAAAGCGAATAATCATGATGAATACATAAGACATGACTAGTAAAACCAGACCGAGCGTCCAAAGCGCATGATTAAGTGTACTCCCGTACGTCGTGTGGCCCATGCTAAGTGTGATAATTGTTGTTAAAGTCGCTGCCGGTTCAACCAGGGAATCCGGTAATGTCTTAGTGTTACCGATGACCATTTGTACAGCTAACGCTTCTCCGAATGCCCTTGCCATGCCCAAAACAACAGCCGTCAATAGTGAAGGTAAAACAGCAGGAATCACTACTTTATAAATGGTCTGCCATCTTGTTGCTCCAAGTGCGTAAGAAGCATTTTTCAAATCCTCAGGAACAGACTTAAGCGTATCTACCGAAATACTAGTGACCGTCGGCAAGACCATGATTCCAACGACGATGGTTCCTGCAAGCAGGCCAAAACCTGTCCCTCCGAAATACGAACGAATGACCGGGACGATGACCAACAAACCGACAAGCCCATAGACGACAGAGGGAATGCCGACAAGAATTTCAATAACTGGCTGTAAGATTTTCTGTCCCCACTTTTTTGTAATTTCCGTCATAAAGAGGGCACTGCCTATTCCTAGTGGCGCCGCAACAATCGCGGATAGAAAAGTCACCGCGAACGAGCCGAAAATAAATGGAAATGCTCCGTACGTAGGAGCGTTCCCTTTCGGATACCATTCCATGCCGGTCATAAAATCAACCACATTTAAACCATCTATTACAAAAGATTGAAGGCCCTTTATCGTTAGAAACAATGTAATAGCAACGGTCGCCGCCAAAATAAAAAAAGCACTGGAGAAAATAATAATCTTTCCTCTAAATTCCCCATTTTTATTCGATTTATTTTTCGATAACAATCTCTCGCTAGCAGGTGTGACATTGACTGACTGTTGCCCGCTTTCCTTATGGCTATTCATGGCCATATTCGACTCCTTTTCGACATGTTCAAACCGATATTTTCAAACATGGTAAACGAGGTAAATACATGCTAGGTATTCACCCCTATTTTTACCATATACTGTTGCTAGCGTGACTCTATTTTTTTGTCGTTTCACCTTTAGCGTTCCGCTTTACTTGCATTTTCGTAGCTGAGATGTAGCCTTGAGCTGGTACAAGTTTGCCCTGCACGGTCTCACTCATCATATAGTCAAGAAAGGCTTGCTCATTTTTATTAGGCTCACCTTTTGTATACATGTGCTCATAAGCCCATACTGGGAATTTACCGGATTGAACGTTTTCAGCCGTTGCTTCTACGCCGTCAATGCTCAATTTGACAATCGAATCTTCTTCAGAAAAATACGAGAATGACTCATATCCAATTCCCCCAGGGGTTTCGGCAACAATCCGTTTAACAGTATTAGAAGAATCTTGAGTAATCCCTTTAGCAGGGGTTTGTCCATTTAAGGCAAATTTCACGAAAGTGGCACGAGTACCTGAACCATCAGGACGATTGACAAGCGTAATATCAACATCGTTTCCGCCTACTTGTGACCAATTCGTGACCTCGCCTGTGAACACTTTAATAAGCTCCTCTTGCGAAAGGTTATTGACACCGGCTTTTGGATTGACTGCGGCGGTCATCCCGACAACAGCAACTTTATGATCGGTCAGCTTGGTCGGATCGATACCGGATTTCGCTTCTGCAAAGATGTCAGAATTGCCGATATCGAAGTTTCCCGAAGCCACTTCACTAAGACCGGTACCGCTTCCGCCGCCTTGAACCTGAATTTTGATGCTAGGCTTTTCTTGCATAAATTGTTTTGCGGCAGCTGCAGCCAACGGTTGAAGTGCACTTGAACCACCCACAATAAGCTTGCCTGATAATTTTTCATTTGATCCTTTTGTGTTTCCTGCTTCGCTTGTCCCATCAGTATTTCCGGATTTTCCACCATTTCCGCACGCGGAAGCAAATACTATCACCGCTGCCAACACCATAAAAAGCATCCCATTTCTTATTTTCACAATAATCCCCCTCACAAATGTAATATCTCCTTACTAGTTCTATAGTAATAGATGTTTGTTAATGGTGTATAAATTAAGTGTTAAGATATCGTAAAGATGTATCGTCCCTAAACAAAACGGGGAGATTGTTTCTAATTGATCCATTAGTCTAAAATACAAACAAATGCGGCAACAGATGTTGTCGTGTTATGCTTTCTTCACTTAATTTAGTTTTCGGTAATGAATGCCTTAACGGGAGTTGGAACAGATTGAGGGGCTTCACCCCACTGACTCCTATTAAAATAGCTGGTAGTTCCCCGTTTAAAGGGTATTACCAGCTTTTTCGATTTCGTCGTTTTGATATTTTAAGCACTTAGTTTCGCTGCTTTGTTTGGCGATATTGTTTCATACCTTTTTACCGCCCAACATGTCTTGAACCGGATTTTCTATATGATCCTTTGTGTATCTAATATCATCTTCATCTATCAAGTATTAAGCTTTCGTTCAAATTCACCCATTCGTTGTTTTTAAGAAAGGATATTGATTCTATCATACAAAAACACTCCAGATTATAGGATGGTTGTCTCTCATTAAATTAAAATGAGGGGTCATCATTTACTGTAAATGTCGCCCTCTTTCCTACCACATAAAATACTGATGTATGGACCGGTTTCTTCTCTGAATCATAGGCAACTTTATCAAATTTATATAAGGGCTCCCCAGCTTCGCAATTTAAAAGCATGGCCTCTTCGTTTGTAGCTAACACGATATTAAGCAACTTTTTACTAGTAGAAGGATACACATTGTAAATATTTTTAAGTATTTCATAGGTTGATCTTGAGTCCTTAATGTATTGGATTAAATTTGGAAACCGATTCATGGGATAGTGAGCAATATCAAGCACAAACGCCTCAGATTCAATGTATAGTAACCGGACAAGCTTTAATAATTCTACATTGATAGGAGTATTTAATTTTTTTGATAATTCAGATGTCGCCTCAACCAATTCCTTCGATATCACTTTGGAATGAGGATTACTTCCCTTGGAAGAAACAAATTCTGAAAAACCGTCAACAGACAATAGTTCACGAGTGATGGAATGTGATTTAATGAACGTCCCCTTTCCTTGTTGACGATACAAAATATCCTCTTTCACTAGATCGCTTACTGCTCGTCTTGCAGTGATTCTGCTTACTCCATAAATCTTGCATAAATCGGTTTCTGTAGGAATCTTGTCTCCATATTTATAAACGCCTTTTGAAATTTCCCCTTTTAAAATGCCTTTAAGTTGTTCATATAAAGGCCGAACGCTGTCAGTGTTGAGTTCCATTTTCACACCTACTTCCCCGTTTTATTATTGCTATATAATAATATAATACAAATTTTCTAACACAGCCAATTTTAGTGTATGTCAAGAAAATGGACAATGTCTCGCTTCTATACAATCCCCCCTTAATTCCATGCAATCAGAACCCAGGGAAACAAAATTTTCTGAAAAGGGTTGACATTCGTTGACCGAGATTCTAATATAATGTTATATAACATTATATAATTGACTGAAAAAGGAGGCGAGTGAGACACCGATTGTTTCATGAATTCTAAATCTTTAGGAGGCTAAACGGTGACAACACAATTAACTGCGAACGAACAAATTCAAGAGGTATTAGGTGCTCTAAAATCAAAAACAATTAAAAATGTATTTTTCGTCGCTTGCGGCGGCTCATCCGCTCTTATGTATCCCAGTAAATATCTAATGGATCATGAAGCTCAAAGCATTGAGTCAGATCTTTATTCTTCGAATGAATTTATTCACAGAAATCCTGCAAAACTTGGGAAAGACTCATTGGTCATTCTTTGTTCACATGAAGGAAAAACGCCGGAAACTGTTGAATCAGTGCAGTTTGCCAAAAGTAAAGGTGCAACTACTATTGCCTTGACTTACAACCCTAACTCACCCTTAACAACAGACGCTGATTTTGTTCTGCGCTATGCAGATCGTGGTGATAATGATGCCTTTAATACCAATTATGGCGTTATGTATCAATTAGTAACAGGGCTTCTCTACAATCAAGAGGAAAATAATATCTATCAAGATATGCTGAATAGCTTAGGTCATCTACAGTCTGTATATGATCGGACCCGTGAGCAGGTTAAGCAAAATGCCGAGCAATTTGGGAAAGATTATAAAGATGAAGAGGTCATCTATACCATGGGAAGCGGCGCAAACTATGGAATCGCCTACTCCTTTGCTATTTGTATCCTAATGGAGATGCAGTGGATTCACTCTCACGCTATTCATGCAGGAGAATATTTTCACGGACCATTTGAAATTTTAGATAAAGATGTCCCATTTATTATTTTACTTGGTTTAGATGAGACACGCCCGTTAGAAGAAAGGGCACTCAAGTTCTCTAAACGCTTTGGAGAAAAACTTGTTGTGTTAGATGCTAAAGATTTTGATTTAAATGGGGTTGATGAATCCGTAAAGAAATATATTGCTCCACTTATTTTGAATTATGTGCTTAGACTTTATGCAGAAAAATTAGCGGATGAAAGAGAACATCCGCTATCCAAAAGAAGATACATGTGGAAACTTGAGTACTAAGTCCATTTATTGGAATTAAGGAGCTGCTACTCCTTAATTCCTTTCTTTATAACTCTTATTCTAAGGTAAATTGGAATAACTTTAAAGATTAAGGAGGCATTTCAATTGAAGAAAAGTTTATTTATAGTGACAATTTCCATTGCAATCGCTTTCACTCTTTCCGGTTGCTCGGGATTCACGGGTTCTTCCGGTTCTTCCAACAATTCGGAAGACAGCGGTCAAATCACTCTGAAATTTATGCATCGATGGCCTAAAGAACCTGAAAAATCATTTTTTGAAGATGTTGTAAAAGAATTTGAGAAGAAGAATCCCAAAATTAATATTGAGACTCAAGCCGTATTAAACAATGCCTACAAGCAAAAAATTAAAGTTCTTCTAGGATCAAACGATCAGCCTGATATTTTCTTCGCTTGGAGTGGAGAGTATGCTCACAATATCGTTCGTAGCAATAAAGCATTGGATTTAACCTCTTATTATAAAAAAGACCAAAACTGGTCTGGCCAATTAGTGCAATCTGCAGTGGAACCCTATAACTTTAATAAGAAGATGTATGGTGTTCCTTGGGACTTAGATGCAAAATTGTTCTTTTATAATAAGGATATTTTTAATCAATTAAATTTGAATCCTCCTAAAACCTTTGATCAATTACTAAAGGTTTCTAAGGAGTTAAAAAGCAACGGTTATATCCCCATTGCTGAGGGGGATAAAGACAAGTGGCCTGCTGGACACTATATTGGCACATTAAATCGCCGGGTCGTTCCCGATAATGTCATAGAAGAGGATCGAATTCGCAGTCAAGGTACCTTCGAAAATCCACTATATGTTGAGGCTTTAAGGAAATTAAATAAGATTAATAAGGTTGCCTTTAATGAAAACATTAATGCGTATAAGCATGATAAGGCAAGAAAGTTCTTCTCCAATGGCAAAGCAGCTATGGCTTTCTTAGAAATTCTTGAAATTGGGTTATATCAGCCTAATGCAGATTTTGAATCAGGAACATTCAATTTTCCCGCTATTGAAGATGGAAATGATAAAGGGAATCCTAGTATTATATCGGGAGCTCCTGAAGGATTTATGATTTCATCGAAAACCGAACACCCAGATGCCGCAATGAAATTTCTCAAATTTTTGACCAATAAGAGCAATGGAAAAAAACTAGTGAATGATTTAGGCTACTTTAGTGCAGTTAAAGGTACATTGACGAAAGATAATTCTACACCCCTTATGCGTAATGCCTATGAAACTCTAATGGGGGCCAAACATCTAGCACCTTGGATTGATACAGGACTAGATATTAAAGTAGCCAATACGTATTTGAGTGACATACAAACCATGTTTAATGGGGAAATGACATCTCAACAAGTTATGAAGGATGTCCAGGAAGCGGCTACAAAAGTAAGGAACGAAGCAAAGTCAAACTAATAAAAAAGGGGGCGTTCCGTCCTCCTCCCCTTTTATTAAAATATGATTAGCTTCAGTACAATTCCTCTGGAGTAATCGGGCGCAACCGTCAATCCCATTTCCCCGAAGGTTTGTTTAATGACTAGGTAGAATTTTGGATTCCTCGTATACGCACTGAGGGCTCGTAAACTTATTTAGGAGGAGAGGTAAGATGGCTCGGAAAAACAAATGGCTCCCTTTTATATATTTAACACCTGCTTTGTTCATAATGGCTCTCTTTGTTTATTACCCTATCGTTTCCAATTTGTATTACAGCCTTTTTGAATGGGGGACCTTTTCAAAAGGGATGGATTTTGTGGGGATCGGAAATTTCACCCATCTATTTCATGATCCAGTATTCTTTACAGCTCTAAAAAATAATATTTTTTACGCCGTTATATCGGGGATTGTACAGGTCGGAGGTGGTCTCGTTCTTGCAGCAATATTGGAAGATACATTAATAAGACGATTTTCTACCTTCTTAAGAACGATATATTTTATTCCGGTTCTCGTTTCAATAACTGTAATCGCTTTACTTTTTCAGTTTATTTATAATCCCCAAACTGGATTGTTAAATCAGTTCCTAGAATTGATAGGACTTGATAGTTGGACAAAAGCATGGTTAGGCGATGGAGACACTGCCATTTTCTCAGTTATTGCAATGTCCCAATGGCAAAGCCTAGGCTATATAACATTATTGTTTGTTATTTCTATTCAGAAAATTCCTGCTGATTTATATGAGGCTGCAAAAATAGACGGTGCAGGAAAAATAAAACGTTTTTTTCATATCACTGTTCCGCAAGTTAAAGAAATGGCTTTTGTCGCAACCATTGTGACACTCACACAGGCTTTTACGGTCTTTAATGAGCCCTATATTTTAACTGGTGGCGGACCAGGGCATGCTTCTGAAGTATTAACCACATACTTGTATCAAGCCGCCTTTGTAAATGACTCAATGGGATATGCCTCAACTATTGCTACAGTTCTTTTAGCTGTTACACTAGCCATTTCAGTCGTTCAATTAAAGATCTTCAGATCGGGAGAGGAGGATTAGCCTATGGGTAACGAACAGTATGAATTAAATCGTTTAAACCATATACCTGCAAAACAACCGAAGACACAAAATTCATATTGGAATAAATGGTTTGGATATGCTGGAAGAATCCTTGTTTATGCCATTTTAATTGTTTTGTTTCTTATTATTGCTTATCCTCTTTTTTGGATGGTCATCAATTCATTAAGGGACTCTGATGCGATCCTTAGTAACAGTTGGGGCCTTCCCAATGAGTTAATGTTCCAAAATTATGTGACCGCATGGCATACCGGCATTGCTCGTTACTTTGTAAATAGTGTTATTGTTACTGGATTCACATGTTTTCTCACTGTGTTCATTAGTTCCTTAGCTGCGTATGCCTTTTCTAGATTTAGATTTAAAGGAAAAAATGTCTTATTAATCTTTTGTATCAGCGGATTAATGCTAGCCCCCCAAGTTAGTTTGGTTCCATTGTATCAGTTGATGCAATCCTTAAACCTTTATGACACATATTGGGCGTTGATTTTTCCCTATGTGGCTTATCGAATTCCGTTTATTTTATTATTAATAAGATCTCACTTTCTTAGCATTCCAAATGAAATGGTTGAATCTGCTGTGTTGGATGGGTGTACTAACTTTAAAGTATTTACCAAGATATTCATTCCTTTAAGTAAACCAGTATTAATGTCAGCGACAATTTTGACGGGGTATTTTGCTTGGAATGAGTTTATGTTCGGTATCGTTTTTATGAGTAGTAATGAATTGAAAACCGTTCCAGCAGGGCTCATGCAATTTCAATCAGCGTTACAAACGGATTGGGGAACTCTATTAGCAGGGTTAACCATTTCTGCTCTACCAATTATATTGTTGTTTCTTTTTGCACAAAAGTACTTTATTCGTGGTATCGGTGAAGGAAGTCTGAAAGGATAAAAGAAAGGAGATTATTTAATGAAACTAGTTGGAGTTGGAGACAATGTCGTGGATTACTATACAAATCAGAATACGATTTATCCAGGTGGAAATGCGTTGAATGTTGCAGTACTTAGCAAACAAAATGGAGCCGAGCAATCTGGATATGTAGGAATACTAGGTAATGATACGGCATCAACCCATATTATTGAAACACTTAAAAAGGAAAAGATTGATATTAGTCATACTCGAAGAGCTCATGGTGAAAACGGCATGGCCAAAGTTAAATTGAATCCGGATGGAGATAGAGTTTTTGTTGGATCTAACAAAGGAGGCGTTCAAAGTAGACTAAAACTTGGTTTTGCTAATGAGGATATTGATTATATTAATTCCTTCGATCTATTGCATACAAGTGTTTTTAGCAATATTGAATCCGAACTATATCAATTAAAAGACTACATTTATATTTCCTTTGATTTTTCCAGTCATTTAGATAATGATTATCTTAAAGCTGTCTGTCCATATATTACGTATGCGTTTTTCTCAGGAAGCCATCTGACTGAAGATGAGTGCAAAGATCTTGCGCTAAAGGTTTATCAATACGGCGTAAGGACAATCGGTATTACTCGGGGATCAAAGGGCGCCTTATTCTTCGACGAAAAAGGTAGATGCTTTAAGCAGCCGGTCATCCAAACTCATGTAATTGATACACTTGGGGCAGGTGATACCTTCATAGCAGTATTTTTAACTAGCTATTTTAATGGAACTCCTATGGAGAAAGCACTATACGAAGCTGCAGTTTCTGCAGCTCATACTTGTACCTATTTTGGTGCATTTGGCTATGGCCAAGTTTATAAACAGCCATCCTCGAATATTTAAGGCTTCTTTTTGACCCTGCTTGTTCCTAGCTAGCCACTCACCCTCATGAATTGAAGGTGGGTGGCTTTTTCTTACACATGGGAGTTTCACACTCTTCGCTGAGGACGCGGCAGAACAAAAAGCCCATTTCTTCTGGAATGGGCTTTTTTCTATGTAGAATTTCTTACCGCTCAATGTAGTAAATGAATTGGCTTATATTATTTCAACCAAAACCAAAAAGACTGTTGGGGTCTAGCCAGCACTTTTGACAGAATCACCCAAGGACTTCAATGCGTTAATGCTTCTTAAAAGCATTAGAATCAACAAAGCTGACTATTTGTTTGACTTTCTTTAATTTTTCAGGGTCAATCCCTTTCTCGGAATTACCGTAGCGCACACCCTTTCCCATATGTATCTCATGTACCCCGGTTTGTTCGATGAATGCTTGTAAATTCGACAGGTTCAACCCACTACCCGCCATAATCGCGATGCCCGTTCCCTCTGCATGTTCAACAAGCTTCTTGAAATGATGGATGGCCTTCGGGGCAGCGACCGCGCCCCCAGAAGTAAGTATTCGTTTGATTTGGGGAAACTGTAGCAGTCGTCTCAGTGAGGCGATTTGATCAGCCACCTCATCAAACGCTCTATGAAATGTCACATCAAGGCCTTGAACCTCTCTCAATAGACTTAGCATATTTTCTTCATCAATATGCTTTTCTTCTGTCAAAGCACCTATGACAATCCCATTCCCATTTAACTGTTTAACCCTTTTCATATCCCGATTCATCGTTTCAAAATCATTTGGATCGTACCGAAATGAAAGGGGGTGAGGTCTTATCATGACATTAACGGGGATATTCACAGCCTGAATGACTTCCTCAATCAATTCCGGTCTGGGCGTCACCCCTCCGACTTCCATACAATCAATCAGTTCAATCCGGTCTGCACCATTTTGCGCCGCAACACGTGCTTCATCCACATTCGTTGCAATGACCTCAAGTAACATAACGCTACCTCCAAAAATACTTTAGAAAATGATTAATAGTTGTCTTTTTTAAAGTATAAATTCGCAAGCTCGAAACTAAAATCCAAAGGTTCACCCGCAAATGATGACTTCGCTAATCTTACAGTGAATGGCGTGACGACGTTTTCCTTGATCTTAAGTGGCCCAATTTGAAAGGAATTGAGTTCTTTTCCTTTTATTGTATAAAACGTCTCACCCCACTGAATGCAGTACGTTTTATCGAGTGCAGCATTTCCAAACAATTCAACAAAAACATTCCCACGTTGTATTCCGAGTAAATAAGCCGTATCACGGACGACTGTCTGGTGCATACTGTTATAATTACCTTGATCACGATAGCCGTAGCCTTGATACAAATCGTTCGTTGTCAGTTGCTGTTGACCCTCTTCCAATATCACCGTCTTTTTGGGGAAGACTTCAATGCATTGATTCAATTGCACCTCAATAACGGGTAAAACAGGTTCTGTCAATACTGAAGGAAGCATGATTGACAGCGTATCCCCCTCTTGGTGCCATATCATCCCATTTGTAGTCCCTTCTTCAACTACATCTGACACATTAGCCAGTAAGCCATGGAGCAAAATTCTATTCTCCGGTCGTCTCGTCACTATGAGATACAACTTGTTATTATGAATTTTAATTTGACCCCAGGGGTGTTGATCAAACTGGGTTTCAGATGCTTCAAGAATAAATGGATGCCGCCGGATCCACTGTCCAACTTGCCGTAATACCTCCGCTTCAAATTCAACAACCGATCCGTCTCCACGCGGACCAATATTCAACAAATAGTTCCCACCACCGACGAAACCCTTAAGCAGCTCTTTAACCTTTTCATCCAAATAGTCACGCGTTTGCCATTTTCGATAACCCCAGGTCTCTTGGTACACAGAAGCGGGTGTTTGCCATGCGCCTTCTATATTGACGGACGGAACCTCGTTATCACCCAAAGTACGAAAGTCACCCATATTATTCCATACACGACTATTGATGACAGCTTCTGGCTGATATTCACGTACAATTCGAATGAATTCCTGACTTTGATCCGGCGTAGGGGATGACATATCAAACCAAATTTCACAAATCGGTCCGTAATTTGTCATCAATTCTTTAAGTTGCTTTTTTATTACACCTTCTATCGATGACGGAATCAAGTTGTTATTGTCCACATCAAACAAGTGACCCTGATGCCAATCTACCAATGAGAAATAAACCCCAAATTCCAAGCCATGACGTCGACATGCTTCCGACAATAACTTCAAAGGGTCCTTACCATAGAGCGTTTGTTTGACAACATTATAGTCTGTGGTATCTGTATCAAACATACAAAACCCATCATGATGCTTACTTGTCATGATGATATAATTCATCCCCGCTTCTTTTGCAAGTAAACAAATCTCATCCGGGTCAAAGTATTCCCCTGTAAATGATTTCGCTACATTGACATATTCCGATTCTGGGATATTCGCCCACATTTGAATTTGCTCGCTATACCCATCCTTTACAGGCTCGCCGTTCCAAACTCCACCAATTTGCGAGTACAATCCCCAATGAATGATCATGCCGTATTTTAAATTCTTCCAATAAGCCATCCTTTGGTCCTGAACCGGACTCACAATGCCGGGAATCCCTTTCATATGCTTATCATTTACAATATGATCTCGTATCCTTTGATCCGTATAATAATTACTGTCTTCCATCACATACACTCCAATCATATAAGAAAAACGCTTTGCGTCTTTCCAGAGGTCAGAGAGCCCAACAAAACACCTTCGATCTTCCGGACAATCTAAAACTTTTCTATTCCTCTACACGATAATCCAACTCATCGTACGGAAACATAGGGCGCATAATTCTTTTGTAAGAACGAACTTGTTCCATTTCTTGATCTGTTGGTCCGTTCGTCAATGACATGATACAAAACGGTGAAATCTCTTTGAAATCAGGTGAGATATACCCTTGTTTGACAACAAAAAGGTCATAATCATCGACATCCAGATTGGAATCTTTGAATTGATGTAAGTCTGTATAGCTCAATGATTCGCCCTCTACCACCAAGCTGATGGGTTTTCCGTCGATTTTTACGGTAATGGCTTCTGCCATATGAGAATTAATTTCAAATCTATTATTCACCACACCTCTGGCAACAATTTCTCCCGTCAGGTGAATGGGTTTATTTAATTCATCTAGACCCATACCAAAATGAAAATCAACCCGGTCTCCTACTTTTTTATCATAAAGCTTGTGATAACTATATTTATCTACGACACCCGCAACCAAGATGCTTTTATCATAATAATCATCTTTTTCCATCAGTTGTCTCAAAATATAGTTGCTATAGCCATCTCCACCAGCACCGCAATTATCACCTGAATCTGTCAGAAATACTGGACGACCATCATATTGCAGCGCACGATCTAAAGCTTCATTAGGATAATCGACAATCCCATGATAATGAAATTGGAATCGACGAGCCAATACAAAATCATACAAGCTGTCAGCCACTTCATTCGCATATGCAGCATATTTGTCATCATTGGGTACAACAATCGCAGAACAACCACATTTATCTCCATCATGTTCCAAATATCCTACATGAAACGAAGCAGACAATATACGAGGATCAGATTCGAGCTCATCTAGGTATTGATTGATCGATGCAACAGGCTCATCTGTCGAAACTGATCTTTCTCCTCCGATCATGATAGGAATCTTGCGATACACCGGTGTTATCTTCCGTCTATTTTGTAGCAGGTCAACCAACATTTCCGCAACCCGTCGACGTGTCTCGACTGTATCTGTATGTGGAGAATGACGATAAGTTCGAATAATGGTCGCGTTATCGGCAAAGTCTTGCGACAGGTTGCCGTGCGGATCCATACAAATGGCAATTGGCATATAAGGTCCCGTGATTTTGCGAATTTCAAATAGAATGTTGTGTTCTGCAGAATCACCTTCCAAATCCACTACTTTGCTCGCACCATGTAAATACAAATAAATCCCATCAATTTCTGCAAGATGTTCTTTCACTTTTTTCGTGAACCGTTTCAGAATAAAATCAAAAGCATCTTTTTTGATGAGACCCCCCGGATGTCCATTGGCATAAAGGCTTGGTACAACTTCGATGTCTTGATCTTCAAAAATATCACGCACGTTCATGACATCAAGACACTCTTCACCATGTTTGAAAACAAAATTTTCAAACGCCATATTTTGATAAGACCATTCATTGGATTCTGAATTAAAATGTCCGATAAGCACTTTCATGATGATGCCCCCTATCTATTTTTTCATTATTCATCTCTTGAATTTCCTAGTTTATAAAAATTATGTCAACTTTTAATACAAATGACATGCTACCTGTGAACCATCTTCTAAGGTCTGCATTTGAGGTTGAATCTTTTTGCAAATATCCATGGCCATTGGACAACGCGTATGAAACTTACAACCACTTGGTGGTTCCGCTGCATTAGGAATTTCACCTTGAAGCACAATTCGTTCCCTTTGTTTCTTTGGATGCGTCTGTGGGATAGATGAAAGTAATGCCTTTGTATACGGATGCTTTGGATCGTGAAAAAGTGTTTGCTTATCTGCAATTTCTACAATACTACCGAGATACATCACTGTGATTGTGTCGCTAATATGTTCAACGACACTTAAATCGTGTGAGATAAACAAATATGTCAAATCAAATTTTTCTTGCAAGTCTCTCAACAAATTTAAAATTTGGGCTTGTACCGATACATCGAGTGCAGAGACTGCTTCATCTAAAATCATCAATTCGGGATGTAACACTAATGCACGTGAAATCCCTATTCGCTGGCGTTGACCTCCACTGAATTGATGAGGATGTTTGTTAAGATGATGACGGCCAATCCCACATATATCCAAAGTCTCTTCTACTAACTTAAGTTGTTCCGCCTTTGACATTGTTGGATAATGAACTTTTAATGGTTCACCTACTAAATCTTTCACTTTTATCTTCGGACTAAGAGACGCATAAGGGTCCTGAAAAATCATCTGCATTGGTTGTCGATAAGAGCGCCACACATTTTCATTCTCATGTGTAAGATCTTTATCTTTGAACACAATTTTCCCCTCATCCGCTTCAATTAATCCATTCACTAACCTTGCCAAAGTGGATTTTCCGCAGCCTGATTCTCCGACGATACTCGCTGTTTCTCCTTTTTGAATTGAAAAAGAAACATCATCTATGGCTTTGACATGTGCCTTTTTGGAAAAGATTCCTTTTGATATCGGAAAATACTTTTTTAAATTTGAGATCTCTAATACCGTATCAGACGTCAACCTTCTCACTCTCCTTGCCATCCTGATTTCCCTCTCCTTGGAACAACCAACATCTATGTTGTCTGGAATCTACATCTGTCACTAATGATGGTTCCTTTTCTCTGCAAATATCCATCACATGTGGACAACGCGGAGCAAACTTACACCCCCTCGGCATCTGAGCAGGGTCCGGCACTTGTCCAGGGATCGCATAAAGTCTCGATTGATTCTCACCAATTTTTGGCATAGATTGGATTAGTCCTTCTGTATATGGATGTTTCGGATCATTGAATACTTGTGTGGTTTCTCCTTCTTCAATCACAGTACCAGCATACATCACGATAATACGATCACAGATTTCTGAGACAACCGCCAAATCATGGGTAATCATTAAAATCGTCGTATCATTCTCATCACGCAATTGTTTCATAAGTTCTAGAATTTGTGCTTGGATCGTGACATCAAGGGCTGTTGTTGGCTCATCTGCTATCAGTAATTCTGGCTTACAAGACATAGCCATAGCAATCATAACCCTTTGACACATTCCACCAGATAGTTGATGAGGATATTCATTCATGATGCTTTCGGCCCTGGGGATGCCGACTGATTTCAGCATCTCAATGGCATATTCCTTTGCTTGACTTTTACTATAATTCAAATGTAACTTGATCCCTTGAGTTAACTGCTTACCTATCTTTAGAACTGGATTCAGAGAAGTCATGGGATCCTGGAAAATCATTGACACGTTATTCCCACGAATATGACACATTTCTTTTTCCGTAAGATGCAGCAAATCTCGATCGTGGAACCATACTTCACCTTCTTGGATTTTTCCAGATGTGCCTTTTAAAAGACGCATCGCTGAAAGGGAAGTAACGCTTTTTCCGCACCCGGATTCACCTACAATTCCTACAATCTCACCTTTATTAACTTCAAGGCTCACCCCGCGCACAACTTGTGTCGTATGACTATCTGAAGTAAAGCCAACTTTGAGATTTTTAACTTTTAACAAATCTGACATGATTATCTTCCCCTTTAATCCCTTGTTTTTGGATCTAACGCATCACGTAATCCATCCCCGAACAAGTTCAACGCTAAGACTGTGATAAACACAGCAAAACCTGGAAAAAAGATAAGATGAAATGCATCTCCAATGTAATCTCTTGATGCACTGATCATCGCTCCCCATTCAGGAGAAGATGCCGGGGCTCCCAACCCAAGGAAGCTTAAACTCGCTGTGGAGATAATTGCACCACCGACATTCATGGTGATATATACAATAATGGTGGAGACCGTCTGTGGAAAGATGTGCTTAAACATGATTCTTCCCTTTTTCACACCGATGGATCTCTCAGCTTCGACAAATAATCGCTCCTTGATTTCCAATGTCTCACCACGAACAATACGAGCAAATGAAGGCGTTGAGAAAAAGGCAATAGCAATAATCACATTTCTCAAACCAGGACCCAAAATCGCAACCATACCAATTGCAAGAACCAGATCGGGAAACGCAAACAAGATATCACATGCTCTCATAATGATACGATCAACCCATTTTCCCATGAAGCCACTTAGCAAACCAAAAAAAGTTCCGGCAAGTGCTCCTAACAATACGGATGCCACACCGACGCCAAGCGAGATCCTTGCCCCATAAATCAATCTACTCAAAACATCTTTCCCAAATTGATCCGTCCCGGCTAAATGGCTCCATGAAGGACCTTCTGAGAGATGATTATAATTTACGGTTTGTGGGTCATAAGGTGCAATCCACGGACCAAAAATGACAACGAGCAACAGAAAACAGAGAAAGAAAAATGAGTATAAAGCTAAATTATTTTTTTTAAATGAATGATAAATTCTCCGAAAACTTGAATCTTTTTTCTTATTCAGATCTTGTGTATCGTTTGCTGTCAGTTCTACTTCTGACATTGTTGTCCCCCCTTAATTTGTGAGTTAAGTATGTCGTAAACACAAATCATTATTTGTAGCGAATTTTTGGGTTCAAAAAGCCATATAAGATATCAACAAGAAAATTAACAAGTATAAATTCCAAAGAAAAAATTAATAAAAGTGATTGCACCACGGGATAATCCCGAAACTGTATCGAATCAATCAACAATCTCCCCATACCAGGAAAACTAAACACAGATTCTACAACAATAGACCCGCCTAAAAGATATCCAAATTGAAGTCCTGCAATGGTGAGAACCGTTATCAAAGAATTTTTGAGGGCATGACCAAAAACGACTGTTTTTTCATTCATCCCTCTCGAGCGAGCAGTACGAATAAAATCTTCTTGTAATGTTTGTACAAGAGATGACCTTGTAAATCGAGTAATCATTGCCATAATCCCCGCACCCAAGGCAATAGACGGTAAAATATAGCCGGTCCAAGATTCAATGCCACCAGCTGGCAGAACTCCTAATACAACAGCAAATAGCTGAATCATGACTAATCCCAGCCAAAAGTTCGGAACAGATATACCTGATATCGCTGTCACCGTTCCAAAATAATCTGGCCATTTTCCTCTAAATACGGCAGAAACCACTCCCATTAATACCCCACAAACAACTGCCCATCCTATACTCAATAATGATAGAATCATTGAAGGGATAAACCGTTCACCAAATAATTGAGTGACGGATACATCTGATCTTAATGAATGGCCCAAATCACCGTGTAAAAGATCGTTCATATACATCAAATATTGTTGTAACAAAGGTTTATCCAGCCCAAGTTCTACACGAATAGCTTGAACCTCATTCAAGGTTGCATCTTTGCCAGCCATCAATCGAGCAGGATCACCAGGGATCAAATGAACGAATAAGAATATCAGAAATGAAACAGCAATGAGAAGAGGAATCAGCCCTAACAATCTTTTGATGATATATTTGCCCATAGTTTCTCCCCCCTTTTATGTACTTACGATAAGGCAACCTACCCTGCCCCATCAGTTGGTAGACTCATATAATGTCGTATGCTTAAGGCCACATGGATCAGAGGCGCGCCAGATATTTCGCTAGCGCACCTTCAGATCATCGATTCTTACTTCCAGGCAACATTTTTAATATACAAGTTCCCGTCTGCAGACCTCCATGCGCCCGTCAAGTTTTCATTCATTGCAATTTGTTGTACATCAGTTGCTAAAAACAACCATGGCGCATCATCCCAAATTATCTTTTGTACCTTATCATATTTCTTTTGTTTTTCTTCTTTTGTTTTCGCATGAAGTGCCCCTTTAATCAGCTTATCAACTTGTGGATTACTGTAGTATGCCGTATTGGCACCATTTGCTGGGAATGCACTCGTGCTAAACAGTGGATTGAGTGCATTATCTGTATTCCTGGGTGTCGATGACCAACCCACATACCACATTTGCACTTTAGAGTCTTCCGGGCTTTTAGGTTTATTAATTTTTTCTGATAAGGTACCCCGTTCGAATTGTTTGATCGTGACGTCAATATTAATTTGTTTCAACTGCTGTTTGATAAATTGCATACCTTTTTTATCTTTACTAGAATTACTCCCCCAAATTGTAGCGGAAAATCCATCTGCATATCCTGCTTCTTTCATTAACTGTTTTGCTTTTTCAAGGTTATACGCATATGGTTCTTGAGCCGTAAAATTCACATTGGTCTTTGGAAGCGGTGATGATACCTTCTTGGCAAAGCCATTTTTGACAACCTTACTATATGCCTCTTTATTGATCGCATAATTCATGGCTTTTCTCACTTTTTTACTACTGAATAGCTCTTTGCTTGTATTAATTGTTGTATAGTTCACGTAGGTAGATTCATATAAATCTACCTTGATCCCATCAGCTTTTTGCAGCTCTTTTACATTGTTAACAGGGACAGGGAAAATCACATCCAATTCGCCTGTCTTAAGCATAGCTACACGAGAACCGTTTTCCGGAATAGGCTTAAAAGTAATTTTATCAACCTTCGGATTCCCATTTTTCCAATAATTCTCATTCTTTACGACAACGACTGAAGTGCCATGATTCCATTTTTTCAACTTGAAGGGTCCTGTTCCAGTTGAAGTCTTGGCATAATTGGCACTATCAAGGGTTTTGGGATTTGCTATAGGTTTCGTACCAATTTTGCTTAAAAATTGACTATTCAATTCTTTTAAAGTGATCTTAATCTCATGATCACCCGTCACCTTCACATTTTTGATTCCACTTAAGTCTTTATAAGCATTCAACGATCCATCTGAATCCAAAATACGTTCGATATTCGCTTTCACAGCTTTTGCATTAAATGTTGTACCGTCGGTGAACTTGACCCCTTTTCTTAGTTCAAACGTATATGTCAAACCGTCATCACTAGTTTTATAATCCGTTGCTAAAAGCGGTTCCAATTCACCATCTTGATTCGGCGTAAGCAATGACTCATACATGCTATTTAACACACTAATATCAATACCAGAACTCGCATCATGAGGATCTAAGGTTTGGACATTTTCATGATACCCCACTGTGACACCATCGTGATCTTGATTTTCTGTATTACTGCTATTTCCAGTATCAGTCGTAGCTGACTTATCCCCACTTGTACAGGCAGACAACATCATCATGACAAGAACAAAAGCACTGAAACTTGCAATGAATTTTCTCATAGAATGAATCCCTCCCGTTTTACAAATTGATTCTCTTTTTTGCGACCACGTAAAATCCTGAAAAACCTCCCTCTACCAATCTTACTACTTGACTTCTAATGTCTTGGAAATCGGCATTATTTCATTAAACCAACTCCTTTTCGATACTTAAATGATTGATATATTCCCTTTGCGAATACATACTAGCGCCCAAAACAACGCCTTGTTCTCCAAGTTGCGATATTTCAATACTCGTTGAATCGCTTAATGGCGCCCATATTTTATTTCTTGACTCTTGCAAAATGCGATCGCGTATATGTGGGAATTGTTCAATCATTTTTCCTGTTAAAATCACCCGATCAGGATTGTTCATGCAAACACAACTATTCAC
Organism: Tuberibacillus sp. Marseille-P3662; assembly: GCF_900178005.1. Taxonomy (NCBI): domain Bacteria; kingdom Bacillati; phylum Bacillota; class Bacilli; order Caryophanales; family Sporolactobacillaceae; genus Tuberibacillus; species Tuberibacillus sp. Marseille-P3662. The sequence goes on from NZ_FXBS01000006.1 coordinate 1,758,842, forward strand.
TGTTATTGCGGCATAAGTAATCGCACGATTCAAAATATTCATCGCCCACTTATGCCCTTTTTCAGCAGCAGAACTAATTTCATGCAAACTTTGTACATTAGATTTTTTTGACGCTTCCTGAACCAAAAAACTTTCCGCAATACAGGTTTGTAAACACCCAAAGTTACCACAAGTGCATAAAATTCCATTTGGATCAACAATTGTATGACCAATTTCTCCGGCGGAATTCAATTTCCCACGGTAAATTTGATCTCCTATCATCAAAGCCGATCCAACACCACTTCCAAATCCAATCACGACCATGGAATGACTGGTTTTATTCTTGATAAATAACCGTTCAGCGTAAGCTCTAAGATTTAGCTCATTATCTATTAATACAGGAAATTCCAATTGTTCTTCTAATATTCGGAGTAACGGAACATTCTCCCATACCAGCTGCGCGGATTTGATAACGTTTCCATCTTTATGATTAACAAGACCTGGAAGCCCTACGCAAACGCCTGTGATTTTATTCTTGTCGATCTGATTTTCTTGTATTAATCGGGTAATCACTTCATTCAACTTCATCACCAAAGATTCAGGAGCTTCGCCAAGTTCTTTTCCTGTTTCTTCTGTCACGATAGCTTTTCCCAAAAAATCAAAGATACCATAGCGAACATGTCTTTCATCCAGCTCTACACCAATTGACATTAAGGAGTCAGGATTCAGTGCAAGATAAGTGGCTTTCCTCCCTACACCTGTTGTATATTGATTGGTTTCCTTGATTAAGCCTTCCTCAATTAAAAAGGACACAATCCGCGAAACTGTTGTCGGACTCATATCCGCCAACCTAGCTAATTTCGGCCGTGTAATCAAATCATAATTTTGGATCAATTCCAAAATAAGATTTTGATTTTCCTTTTTAATAAAACTTTGATTTTTTTTCATAATAACTAACAAACTCCTTCTTTAATTTCATGACTGGATGAATTAACAGTAAAAATTACATAAAATTGATATTATATACCCATTAAAAAAGATGAATACGACTTTATTTCTCCAGTGATATTATTAAATAGTTTAATAATAATATGATACGATGTCAAGTCGTTTATTGAATTTTTAATAATTTAATGGGCTGTAGTTGTGCCGCTCATTCTTCGGTCTTCTGCGGGCGCCTTTATGTGATTAATAATTTATTTTCGAAAGGTGACTTATCTAGGTTATTTCATGAATTGAGAGTTGAGATAACATAAGCCATAAGTATTAAGGCGTCTTTCTCATATAGAAATGACTTATGACCATCATGTTAATTGTTTATTTTACTAATTTAATAAGTCACACTAAGATAGGATTGAAGAAATATAAAAGGAGGTTTTTTTATGAAAAAATCCAAATTGTGGCTTCTAGCAGCATTTTTAACCACAGCTGTTATGCTTTCCGCCTGTGCGTCGGGAGGAAATGAAGGTAAACAGTCAAAAGAGGATACTAAGCAAAATCAAGGAACCGAGCAAAAGACAGAAAAAACATCATTGACAAAGGGGATCGATAAGGTCTTAACGTCCCTTCAAACATTAAACAGCACAGCTGAGTCTTCAACCAATGATGTTAAAAAAATAAATAAAAACGGTAAAGCCCTCTCAGAAAGTTGGGAGCCTATCGAGAAAAAGGTCGAAAAACACAATGCTAAAGCCTATGAAAATATTGAAAAAAGCCTTTATCCACTCATCGCGGAAGCAAAAAAAGATCATCCGGATGCCAATAAAGTGAAACAATTGATTGAAGAAACCACCAAGCAACTCAAGTCATTTAAGCAAAAGCTATCTTCATCTTCTTAGGAAGCCTTAAATAGAGACATCTGTAAAGAGGAGCAATTAGGAGGTGGTGATTACCCCCGTTCTCTCTCACCACTGTATGTACGGTTCCGTATACGGCGGTTCAATAGTTTGAGTATGCTTCTCGAGAAGTTGGTTTAAGTCCTTAAAACCAACTTTCTCGAGAATTTCATTTTTAATGGTTCTATGTGGTATATAGCTACATGCGATATGCCAATATCCTCTTAGTGTGTTAGCCCATTCCCAGTCCTTTGAAGGGCCTGTAGGAAGATCGATGCCAATCCGACCATCCTCCACTTATATTTATCGTTGTTCCAGTGCATCAACGGAATCCCCAGTGTATAGTAATTCCTTCACTTTTTTTATGCCAATTACCCAGTCATTAACAGCATTGACTTTAGGTCGATTCAACGTAATGATAGCGGTAGTATCTTTTACTTCATAAACAATGGTATCATACGGTTTTGTTATTTTAATCATCCCATACCCTCTCCTCTATATACTTTTACTTTTGGGTGTTTTTAGCTCTCGCTCATCATCTTTTTCTATTGATGCACTGTCTTTCTTGGCGGATTCCTTTTCTTCTCCCACCGTGAAAATTTCCTTTTTAAGTTCTTTAATAAATGAAAATCACATTAGTAAAATGACAACAGAAAACGGTAATGCAACCGAGACTGATGCCGACTGTAAAGGAAGTAATCCACCACTGATTAGTAGAACAATAGAAACTGCGGATATTATAATACCCCACGTTATTTTTGTTTTATTGGATGGATCTATATTTCCTTGTTCACTAAACATACCCAACACAAATGTTGCGGAGTCTGCTGATGTAATAAAAAACGTAAACAAAAGAATGACATTCATTATACTGATGATCGAACTTAAAGGAAAATATTGATAGAAAGAAAACAAAGCTGCAGCAACATCTGTTGTAACGACCTCTGACAAAGCGGTGTTTCCTAAGTTTTGAATAAAATGCAGTGCTGATCCTCCAAATACGGAAAACCAGAATACCGATCCAATCGATGGAATAATTAATGCTCCAATAATAAATTCTTTAATTGTTCGCCCTTTTGAAATCCTTGCGATGAACAGACACGGCATGCAAAACGATAATTTGCGCCAACAATTGCAACAGATTGAACGGGACGTAACAATACTTCAAGGTCACTCCCTTTCATTTGTGCAAGCTGCTGAATCAATTTAAGGGACATTGGGGCAAGAGCTCATCCCCTCTGTCTCTTTTCCTTCCCCCGGTCATACACCGGAATTGTTCAGACAGAATGAAACTATGAATTTGAATGGAATGTTTTTTGCTCATTGTCTGAACTATTGGCTCCAGCTTCTTTTTTATAGAAGATTGCACTCCCGATTAGGTCAGCGCTGATCCTCCATTTGCGTAATATCAATAATATCAAGGTAAGGGCCTAGCACCGGGTAAGTCTTTTCCCATGTTGGATGAGATTCGTTCCAATCCTCTCGATCAGCATATTTTTTAATACATTTTGATCATAACATGGATTGGTAACATCATAGCTACTCTATCCTATCCTTTGGTGAGTCAAAGGCAGCTATGATGAGCTCATTGCAAAAGGTGGATTTTATGCCGACCTTTATCACAGTCAGTTTACGAATGAAATGCCCTTAAAAGAGTTCGCATAAATTGCATCCATTTGGACAATTTAGTCTATCCTGAGCTCTTATTGAGGTGACAAAAAAGACCTGATGATATAGATAGAGAGCTCTTTTCTTGTAAAAGTTTTTAGAAAAGAACTCTCTAAAATTTATTGCATTGTGCCGTAAAATGTTTTAAACGAACGTGTTGGTGAGTAGAACAATCCCAAAAGCGATAAATGCAAGTAATGTCTCCAAAACTGTCCATGTTTTAAACGTTTCCTTCACGGTTAACCCTAAGTATTCTTTGACTAACCAGAAACCTGCATCGTTGACGTGTGATAACATTAGAGACCCTGCACCGGTCGCGATAACGAGCAACTCCAAGTTCACACCTGACATGTGAGCAATAACTGGTGATACAATACCCGCTGCTGTTGTTAATGCAACTGTCGCTGAACCTGTGGCGACCCGAATAAGTCCGGCTACTACAAATGCTAAAACAATCGGTGATAGGGATAATTGCTCTGACATTTGCGCAATGGAATCACCCACACCACTTTCAATAAGGATTTGTTTAAATGCACCACCTGCTCCAATGATTAAAATAATCGAACCAACGGGGAGTATACTTTCGTCTACTAGCTTTTTAATAATCTCTTTATCCATCCCTTGACGGAATCCAAGGAGGTAGAATGCTACGAAACAAGAGATTAGAAGAGCAACGACAGGACTACCAATAAATAAGAAAAACTCCGTTACACTGTTAGGCAGTGATATATAAGGTGCCACAACAGATAATAAAATTAGTATAATAGGTAATAAGATGACGAAAAAAGAAATACCCGTGCTTGGTAAATTATAGGATATGTTACTCGGCCGGATCAGGTCCGGTTCTCTATTTGGAATCACGCGTTTATGCACCCATTTTGCAAATATTGGGCCTGCAATGATTGCCGTCGGCAGCGCAATGATGAGTGCGTATATAAGGACGCGCCCTATATTGGCATTATAAATACTTATCGCAGTCATCGCCCCTGGGTGTGGCGGAACAATACCATGGACAATGGATAATCCCGCAAGGACAGGTAACGCAATTAATAAAATGTTTTGTTTTGTTGTTTTACGAATCGAAATCACTAGAGGTAATAAAATCACAACCCCTACCTCAAAGAATACAGGGATTCCAATAATGAAACCTGAGAGTAACATTGCCCATGGCAATTTCTTTGTACCAAAAAGTCGTACGAAGAAATCGGCCACTTGTATGCCAGCACCTGAGTCTGACATTAGCTTTCCTAAAATCGTACCTAATGCTAAAATGCCCACCAAATGCCCTAGAACATTGCCAACTCCGGTTTCATATGCACCAGCTATTTTATCCATTGATAATCCAGACATAACCCCTAAGAATAAACACGCAACGGTTATACTAATAAATGCATGCCATTTCCACCATGATACGCCTAAAATGACAATCACAATCGCTAGAAAAGTAACCGTTAATAAATAAATATCCATATTTGTTTTCTCCCCCTGTTATTATATAGCAAGCGCTTTCAAAGAATTCACGAAAAGAGTGCACTGAACTCCATCACTCTCTCGTTGTTTTATACATCATAATTCACCACATAATGTTGCATTTCCGTGTTATAGTGTCCTTCACTAAATTCAATCACATTTCCCATTTCATCATAAGAATACCGTAATCGCTTCAATAATGGCACTCCCTTTTTCACACCTAATCTATCTTCTACATGAGAGGGCGCCATAGAAACAGCAAACTGATCTCGAAACTTCTCCAAGGAAATATCTTGTTCTTCAATCAATTCATACATGGATTGGACATTAAACTCCGAGCGTTCAATATCCTCCATTTGCGGCGTTAAATAGTGCGTAAAATGGATATAGGGTACATCATCAAGGTGATAAAGACGTTCTATTTTAAGACAATGTGAACCAAATAATTGATACAATTCTGCCCCCTCTTGATGCCATACAACTTCTACTTTTAACAATTGTTTTTGAATGCTATGGCCTTCTTCTACTAAAACTTCAGTAAAACGTTTCCCTCTGGAAAGCCTTGAGGTAGACGTATGTCGGATAACTTTTGTCCCCTTGCCGCTCCTAGTTTCGAGATAACCTTCTTGGACAAGTTCTTTGATGGCATTACGAACCGTTATCTTACTGACCTCAAATTCACTTTCCAATTGCGGTTCTGATGGGATATTCGTGTCAATAGCATACACACCATGTAAAATTCGATCTTTTAAGATGTTCTTCACTTGCAAATATAAAGGTCCTTTTTTGCGCGAAATATCCATTACCTCATCACTACCTTTCTACATCATTCACCGATTCTTGCATCGCTATGATTATGTCACTTTCCGATGACATAGGGGTATCACCTACAACGGTGTGTGCAAGCATGCCAGCCGCTGTGGCAAACGCGACTGTTTTTTCTGGTAGAAATCCTTCTATTTCGCCATGAACAATACCACTTGTATAGGCATCTCCTGCACCGATGCGATCAAGGACAGTAAACGTCCTTAGTTTTGAGAAAGTAAATGACTGATTTTTATACATAAATCCACGTAACGAATGCGTATTATCATTGTTAATAGATCTGTGCGTTCCTGCTATAACAGAGATATTGTAGTTACTTGCCACATTTGGAATAAGATCCTTAAGTTGTTCGGCTTGTTCTGCCTTGTCTGTCTTCATACCAAGGACAAATTTGGCGTCCTTTTCGTTCATCATGACAATATCAGCAAGATGCAACATGTCTTCGTAATGGGGCTTTGCCTTCTCATACCCGTCTTCACCCCAAAGTGAGGGACGGTAATTGCAGTCAAAGACAACTGTCCCGCCACGGTCTTTAACAACTTTCGCAAAGGATTTCATTTGATCGCGAACAGTATCATTCATCGCAAGGGTTATGCCACAGAAATGAACCACGTCAATCCTCTTAGCAATCTTTTCAAAATTGTACGTTTCTACAGGCGCTGTATTAAAGCTGCTTGCTTGACGATTAGAATAGGTCACGCGACTGGGACGCGTACCAAATCCACTCTCTAGAAAGTACATGCCAATATTGTTCCCATCCCGGTTAATGAATGCTGGATTAATGCCTAACTTTTGTATGAAGGATTGTGAGGCATGACCAACTGGATTCGTAGGTAATGTTGATACAAGATATCCTGTATGCCCCAAGTACGATAATGCAGCAGTTATATTCACACCTGTACCTGTAAAGGAATAATTTAATGTGCTTGATTGTGATAAGAGTTCATAACCTGGTACTTCCAGGCGCATCATGACTTCCCCAAATGCTGCAATACCTCTAGCCATGTTGATCAACCCGCTTCTTCGTTACTTCAAGTAATTCACGGACATCATCTACATTCGTTTTTCCTGTATCTTTGTCGATGATCGATGAATAGATGTGAGGAATGATTTTTGGCACTTGAGCTTCTAAGGCGATATCTAGGATCGTTTCGAAATTCTCTTTATTAATGCCACCTGTTGGCTCTAATGCAAATCCCTCTTCTCCGCACGCCTCGGCCACTGCTCGGAACTCATCCTCACAACTTAATCCTTTCATTGGGAAGTACTTTAATGCATTGCCACCCATATCACGTACAAGAGCAATCGCTGTTTTAATCGGTACAATTGCCTGTTCGTTCTGCGCAGCACTTAAGGGTCCCGTTGAAATATTGACATACCCTACCTGGCCCGTCGGGGATACTAAGCTGTTAATCCAGCTATCTTGTTCACCAAGGTTGGCTCGTGTGGCACCAACGGAAGGAAATACCTGATTAATATGACTCCCCGGGTAATGTTTCGCAATGTCTGTGACAACGGCAGCTTGACGATTATCACCAGCGCCTAATCCAATCGACACGGCATCATCAATTTCTTTTCCGTATGCTTTCATTGCCGCCACGGCATCATCTACCGTTGGATAATTTTTTGAAAGCACACCCACTAGAATATGGCCTTCTGCCGCTTCAAAAATGGCTTTAGCATTCTCTATACTATTGGCCAATCCATTTAATGCGACGCGACCTTTATAAAATCGCTTTGTAATATCTGACATGCTATTTCCCCCCTACGGATTCTCGTATCTTAGATTCAATGATGTTGATATCATCACCTTGAAGTGGCCGTGGATCAATGTCGAAATGACCTTGTCTCACACCATAATCACGTGTGTAAATCGCGATATCACCTTCACGTAGTTTGTCAACGACTTCTTTTGCTGTCGTATTGATATTTTGTGAATCAATTTGTATACGCGCGCGGTATATGGCCCGACCCGCTTCGTCCTGAACAATGGTGACATTAACACCTTCAATATCATTGAGTGACATTAAAGCTTGTAAGGACGCTTTTTCCTGTTCACTTTTATCTTCTTTGCTACCGTATTCATCAAGGGCTTGGAGTAAGCCGAAGGTTGTCTCTTTCCCCACCTTCATACTTCGTCCAATACAATGTAATTGGACTTTGACCCATTCAATGTAGTTTCGTTTACCAGCAACAATCCCTGAGGTTGGGCCTTCAATAGCCTTTGATCCACTGTAGATGGCTAGATCTGAGTACTTGACATACTTTTGAAGGTCCTCTTCGGCTGCTGCATCCACAATAAGTGGAACGCTATTACGCTGAGCAACGTCCCATGCTTCCTCGATTGAAATCATATTTTTTTGAACGGCGTGGTGAGATTTCACATAAAGAATAGCGGCTGTATGGTCACCAATGGCTTCTTCTATATGTTCAGCTTTGCCTTCATTAGCATAACCTGCCTCAACAAGCTCTCCACCGCCTAAATAAATCATTGTTTCAACCGGTGCTCCGTATTGGACATTGTGACCTTTCAGCATGACAACTTCATTTTTAGCAATCGTTTCCTGATGAAGGCGTTCGCTCTTACGCCGATTCCCTTGGGTCACAAGCGCTGCAATTGATAACGCAATCCCACTGGATGCGGAATTCACAACAACGGCTCCCTCTGAACCAAGCTTGTTTGCGATGTAGTCACCGGACTTATCAACTAGATCGGCAATTTCCACATAATTTTGTCCGCCATACTTCATCGCATCCATGACCGTATCCGATGGAGCTGATACTCCCAGAATACTCATTCGACCACTTGCGTTAATGACACGTTTAAGACCATATTTAGCATTTAATGAACTCGCCATTGATCACCACTCCCTTTGTTTCTATCGTTCTCTCTGCCACCCGCTGATCCCCTTCAGAATCAACGAGTGCTGCTCGGGCATTTTGAACATTAAATAGAGTTAAATTCGCTACATCCCCAACCTTAATTCGGCCGAGTTCCGGTTTATTAAGCCAACTTGCTGCATGAGTTGTGACTGCAGCGATCACTTCATCTAATGAGTATCCTAGGTATAAGAATTTGGATAACACATTCGCCATACTATAGACCGGACCGTTTAAACGATTTCCATGATATATGTCTGTGCTAATTGTATCTAAGCCAATATGATGTTGTTTTGCTGATTCCGCAACATCAAATGAAAAACTTGCCGTGCCATGCCCCACATCTAGATGAACCCCTCGTTCTATGGCGTCAGTTAACACTTGAAGAGGCTGTCCTTCATTGTCGAAAAGATTGTTCGATTTACCATTAAGATAATGAGTAATCACATCATGTTCTTCTAAAAGTGAAACAACCTCTTCAATATCCGGAGGCGCAGAGCCAATATGGACCATTAAAGGAAGTGACGTTTTACTTGACAGATCTCGCGCAATGTGGAGGGGTTCAATACCACGATCACCAACCACACTGTGACTCATCCGGGCCTTGAATCCTACTATGGCTTCCTTATGTTCATTGATGGCCTGAACAGCTTTATCTTTATCTATCCAGTGGGTATTGGATAACTCATCCACCCTTTGTAAGCCAATCCGTGAGATATTCAAAAAGGCAAACAAATTGGTTTTGTTTTGTTCTCTACTGGCCATTAAATCGTCAATTCGATCGGCCCCGCAGCTTCCAGCATCCACAATCGTTGTAACACCCTGTTTGACTCCGATTTCATCGATTTCATCACCATATGGATCAAACTCTGGAAACGCATGGACATGTAAATCAATCCAACCGCTCGATACATACATCCCCGAGCAATCATATACCTGTTGCCCCCATCCACTTCCAGACTCTGTTAAATCACGAATTTTACCGTCTTCAATCACGATATCGATTGTCTCTCCAGTCACACGTTTGACATTATGTAATACGAATCGTTCTTTCATTGACTTCACCTTTTTTCTAACTCTATTAATACGCTTACATAACATAGTTACCTTTTTTACGCATTAAGAATAGCACATCAAAATTCATAAAGTCAATATAACGTTATAATGTTTAATTAAATAAACGATTATAATCTATCAAAATAAAAGAACTACCGGTGAATCCCCAGCAGTTCGGTCATGCACTTTATTTTTATTATTGAAACGAAGATTTGCTATTTTCAAATTGAGGCAATCGTCTTGATGAGCCTCAAGCATCTCATCAAGGATTTGTTTAGCAACTGTATCCGATGGCACAAGCGGATTGATGGCCTTAGCCAGCATCGCTATATGGTAATCACCTATAACAGCAGCCTCAGCAGTGAGGCGCTCAAAACCGATCTCGCACGGAGGTCACCACACACAAAAGCTACAATAATAAATATAGTATTACCCTCTAGTTCATTCCGACAATATAGAAGAACCATGTGCCTTCTATTTATTTAATTAACTGTTCAATATCACTCTTTCTGTAATAACCAGCTACTCCTGGTTTTGAGCTGATATAATCGATAATTTCTTTATTTTTCAGCCCTAATGTCGATTTTAAACCGTTAATAATCATACCTAGATATTCTTTCGACGGTTGGTTAAATGGAACGTCTAAATCCCAATCAGCTGTAAAAGTTAAGACGGGATATCCACCCTCATCACCTAAATATAAAATCGTTCCATACCATGAATCTTTTATTGTTTTATACCCCTGATCCATAATTTCATGTAAATCGATATCCAATGCAACACCGTTATTTTCTTGTTTAATGACGTCCATAAACTGCTCTACTGTTATTAAATACATTCGACTATAAGTGCGGTGCTTATTATCCTGTTTTAACCCTATAAATCCTACACCTTGTTGTTGCCAACGGTCAGATTCCATGGCAAAATATAAAGGATAATGCATGATATAGGTTGCCTCCTCAATAGGAAGCGTTGGGTCTTCACATCCTACCTCCACTTTTTCAGAGCCCTCAGGTTTTCCTCCTTTTATGTAACATAAAAATCGGTCTCTATTTAAATTAGAACCATAACTTGCATACCATACATAGTTCACCTTTTCTAATTCCATCATCATCACATCCTCAACAACTTAAGTATTTCTTTCAGCAATAAACTACTGTGTCTGATTTGTACACTCAGATACAAACTCTTTAAATAGTTGATCCATACTTGAATCTTCACTGGCCATTTCTTCAGGATGCCATTGAATTCCCCACAAAAGTGAGATTTCGTTAACTCCCTCGACGGCTTCAATGACACCATCTGGAGCGACGGCTACTGGTTTAAGATTAGGGGCAAGTTGGTCAATGGCCTGGTGATGCATGCTGTTAACTCGAATCTTTGAACGATTGAAGATTTGATATAACCGACTCTGATTATCAATTTGGATTTCATGCGTAGGCTCAGGTCTTGCCGCCTGTTGATAATGATTGATTGCATTAGAATTATTCGTTTCAATGTCTTGTATTACCGTTCCTCCTAAGGCAGCGTTTAACATAGTAATGCCTCTGCAAATGGCCAAGATCGGTTTGGTCTGTTTCTGTGCATTCCTCACTAGTTCAATTTCTAATTGGTCACGCTTTCCATTGGTTTTTCGTATCATTGGATCGGGTTCTGCTTGGTATGAATTCGGATCAACATCTTCCCCACTGCTTAAAATTATTCCACTACATATGGAAATCCACACTTCTGCCATCCCGGCTTTTGTCCCCGTTGGAATGACAACAGGGATCCCCCCTGCTTCGATCACAGAGCGAATATACTTCTCGTGTAGATTAAGGCTCGGAATGTTATTGTGAATAACCGTCGAACCAGTAATCCCGATTACAGGTTTAGTTAACTGTTTCATTTAATCATCTCCTTCCTACGCTTACCCAGTATCAAAATATCCTAATATCAACTTTTAAAGCATAAAAAATTGTTACCCAACCTTAGTAATCAGCTGCTTTTTATTTTGGTAGAACCGTATGGAAAATATACTTAATCTTTTTAATAAGGAAGGAATTAGTATAAAATAGGGGAGTTTATGCAATTAAATAAATAACAACAAATATAAGAAACGAATAAATCTGTTTCCTTTCCTTACTATTCATGGGAATATGCAAATTTGTTCGTTTCTCCCGCTTAACGCCTTTAAATCGGTTTTAATATTTTTATGATGTATTTTCCATTTAATAGACTTCTTTCGGATAGCGGATATTTGCAATAGAATCCTATACCATTTGGCTGGATCGTTGGGTGTAGGTTTAACGGACTCAATGGTAGCCATTGCGCCCTTTTCTTAAATAAATGGATGTAAATTAACTGTATTGAAAAAAAGATTCCCTCGTTTCAAGGAAATCCTTTTTAGTTTATTGGACAGCTTGATCAAAACTTGTCTTTTAACTTTCATTTATTAATCTTCTGCTATGCACTTAATCCATTCTAACTTTCTATCCCAATCCGCAGCTAAATTTGTCATCCACTCTACTGTTGAAGACAGTTGCTGTGGACACAGCTTATATCTTACCTCCCGCCCAACACGATTACTGGATACAAGCCTAGCCTCTTTTAAGATTGTTAGATGTTTAACAACTGCCTGACGAGATACAGTTACCGTTGTTGCTAATGTTGTTGCTGTAGCTTGTCCTCTTAAAGCGATTAGATCAAGTAACTCTCGACGTGTGGGGTCTGCTAAGGCGATCAAGACATTTTCGAGATTACTACTATCTGTCGTTGCCATTTTATTGCTCAGCACGCTTTTGTAGTACTTCCATTTGCATCTCCCAGCCATGGACATTCTCTTTAAAGAACTTTCTTCGCTCTTGTTCGGATACTGCAAGGTGTGAAAAGCCACTTTCAACTACTCCAAGTAAAGTTCCCCCATCTTTTGAAGTCAACTTGAACTCAACTAGCGTAGAGTTTTTTCCTTTTGGTTCCTCTCCGGGAAATGAACTTGCCCACCGACATGCAAGGTAGTTTGGCGGTTCTGATTGTTCAATCAACACTGGGAATTGTCCATACTTCGTGTCCGCCACCACACGTGATCCATCTACCTGCACCTTGTCCGGACCAGGTGCATCACCCACCCACCATGCCGGATCGCTGATTAACTCCCATACCGTTTGGATAGGTGCGTTAATAAAAATTTCTCTTTTAATTTGATCATTATCCATTACTACTCCTCCTTTTCATAAATGCAACCAAAGTATAGCCCATATTAATGCCTAGGCGCAACCATAGTGTTGCACATTAGAGAATGAAGTATTTGAAAAAATATAAAGAAAGAGCAAAATTCTATTACTACAGAATTTTGCCCGTTTGTTTAAAACTGAAAAAAGTGTAAAATTGGTACATTACCTATTGAATAAGGCGCCATCTTTGTTGAAGAATGGCGCCTCCACCTATAATATAATTACAGTTTACCTGTTGGTTCAAAAAGAGGTGAAAGACACCTTGCAATATTGGGGTTATTCTCGCCACCATTTGTGTTATTATTCGATAGTATCTTATAGCTAAAAATGGCACATCGTAAGCTTTGGCAAGTTGTGCTGCAGAGGCACTTTCCAAAAAGTAGCTACAATAAAAGATACACTTGCCAAGATTAGGCTAATGGTAAGCAGATAAAACTAAGTTTATCAAGAAAAAATATGCAAATTCTTATTCAACAAAATCATCCCTTTAATTGATTAAGGAACAAAAATGGACTGATTAACAGTCCATCGTTGTTCAACTTTTGCACCCTATTGTTTTAAATATAGGTAAAGACCATAATCTGTTGGTACAGAAGCATAACCCATTTGTCTTAACATAGCTGTGATATTACCACGATGATATGTTCCATGGTTAACAACATGGGGGACTTGTTCAAACACACTGGTTTCCATAATGTCGCCATTCGGATTCTCAATTTTGAGGGGCTTATCTAAACCTTCCAATTGGCTAAAGAACAACTTATATCTTTCTGATAGTTTAAGAAATTTCGCTTCCATCTCCTCCAATCCTTTTGACTCCATTTCCCCTTTTAGTTGCTCTTGTAACGTCAAAGCATGCTCCATGTTTTTACCGGAGAAAACCTCAATCCAACCAAGGTCAGAAAGATAAACATGGGCCAAAACACGGGATATCGAGGAAAATACACTTTGAATGTCTTTACCATAAACATCCTTTGGAAGCTCTTTTAGCCGGTTAAAAATTTGTCCATTTGCCCATTCGTTATAGTCATACAACTGTAATTCAAGTCGTTCCATTTGAGGCTTCTTCCCTTCATGTTTAATTTAGCGCCAACCCAGTTATACAATACCATTTTTATTATTAGTGACATCAAAAAGGCTCTATCCTTTTTCCATTTCAACTTGACTTCTACATAAGAATCAGTGAGCGCATTAAGTTGTCTTGTTAGATGGCGCAGGTTGAAAATCTGAACACTCTTTTTCTTAAAAAGGATCTAAATCTTCCCTTGTAGTACAACTCACATAAATGAGCGGCATCCACCACATCCGTTAACCTTTTTCATGCCCGTTTGCTTGGCTCCCCTCTGGCTACCCCGATTAAACCATTAAAAATGGTCAATAATGCGATGGCGCCCTTTAACGGCACAATATTTTGAAGTCTGGTCAAGCTTAGTTCAAATCGGTACTTAAGAGATCATGCAAAAAATTTGAAATAGGTGTAGGGGACTCCGCTTGTTGGGCGGTCTTTTTCAGTAGATCAACATCCTTTAGCGGTATCTCACTCTCGCCGAAGGGTTCGGATTTCTCGGCAATCATCCTACCATAACTTTGATAGATCGGTGCGGGGAATAACGTTTGTGTGAGCATGTCCACAATAGCTTGAGGATCAACACCGTTTTTCTCCGCCATTGATAGTGCTTCTCTCATGGAATATCCTGCTGAAACAATCAGGAAATTCCCAACTAGTTTGACAATCGTTGCCGCGCCGACCTCTTCCCCAAAATCGAAGATACCTTGTCCTCCCATTGCTTTTAGTAGGGGTTGAACTCGTTCTTTAGCTTGCTGTGACCCTGTATAAGGAATCCAGAGCTTTTTGGTAGCCGCTGCTTCTGGCCTCCCAAAAATGGGTGCCTCAACATAGGTACTGCCATGTTGTTCGTGAATGGCTGCAAGTTTTCTTGCTGTTTCGGGCAACACAGTGCCCATCGAAATATGGATCCCATTTGGTCCTAATTGTTCTAAAAATCCTGAACTGGTCACAATGTTTTCTAGAGCCGCACCATCCCACAAAAGGGTAACGACAATTCCACCGGTCGTCACAGCATCAGCTGGTTGTGTCACTTGTTGTGCCCCCTTAGCAACCAACGGTTCCGCTTTGCTTGCCGTCCGGTTGTACACCTGGAGAGTATACCCGGCATCGATAAGATTGGTCGCCACAGGGAGCCCCAAATTGCCAAGTCCAATAAATCCGATTTTTTCACTCATTTGTATCTATCCTCCTGAATAAATTGGTGTTAAAAACATGACGTTAACGTCATGTTTTGGGTAAAAAAAACTAGTGGTGTTCACCCCTTTCCCCTAACCAACGCTCAAAGCGCTCAATATGGGCCTGCAACTCCGTACGAAACTGCTGGTATCCTGTAATCTTCTGGTCTACTTCATCAAGATGTTGGCGCAGGATGGTTAGCACCTTCTGTTTTGCTTGTACTACGTCACTTGGGTCAATGAAATATAGGTCAATCACGTCACCTATTTCATCTAAGCTCAATCCAAGGTTCTTTAACTGATCTATTTTCCTAAGGCGGGCAACAGTCTCTTCTGTGTAATAGTGCTGTCCCTGGCCTTCGCGTTCACCCTCAGGAATAAGTCCAATGCTTTCATAATACCGTACGGTTCGCGGAGTTACCCCGGCTCTTTCCGTTAATTCACCTATGCGCATGCGGTTATTCATCATCTATCCTCCAAAAGTTACGTTAACGTCATGTTTTTAAAATATCAAATGAACGAGACACTGTCAATAATCTTACTTTTTTCTTAAAAATATGGCCCGTTGTAACCTTCAATAGTTATTTGATTTTCTCAGCCAATTCCAAAATAATTCCCTCTGGTCCACGAACATAGCATAACTTATAACTTTCTTCATATTGCCTTATCTCACTAAATATTTTCGCACCCTTCTTTTTCAATTGGGCAACAATGGCTTCAATATCTTCAACAGCAAATGCAATATGTCGGATACCCAGCGTATTTGCAAAGGGTTTCTGAATATCTTGTTCATCTGACGGCGTATAAAATTTGACTAGCTCTATCCATGCCTGACCGTCTGGCGTTCGCAATCCTACACATGCTGGTTTAACGTTTAGTAAGCCCAACTACCTGACTCAACCACTCTCCTTCCATTTCCCATTCCCCTTGCACTTCAAGTCCCAAATTGAGAAAAAACGATTTAGTGGCTTAGCACAATTTAAACGGGATATTATCTCCGAACGGACCAAATCAGGCTTAGAAAGTGCCAGAGCCAGAGGAAGGCAAGGTGGCCGACCAAAGAAAGACCAATCCAAGCTGGATATGGCCTTTAAGATGTATGATAGTAAACAATACATTATTAATGAGATATTGGATGCTGCTGGGATGAGCCGTGCAACGTTTTACCGTTATTTAGATAATAGATGATGGAAAGGTTTTTGTTAAAATGTATTTCTTCTCGAAAAAAAACAGCATGTCTTTTTTATAAAAATTCATTATCATACTAAAGGGATAGTTAAATTGTATTCAATCATAATTTAGTCCTTAATTCTCTTGAACCTAGACTTAATTCGTTGTATTCTTCTTATTATTAATTTATAAAATCTTGTTGTAATATTTATTGCGGAGGGTCGTTTTGCTAAAAATACGTTTAAAATTAATATTTTTCGCTGGATTTACCATGTCAATAATTTACTTATTGGTAGAAAATCAATCCTTTGATTTTTCATTTTCGGTAATATACATATTTCTTTTTTATGGAATCGTATATACTTTGTTTTATGGTGTATTCGCTTTACCAATTCAAGTATTGTTAAATAAATATTCTGATAGACGAAAGATTAATATCAAATATTTAGTGGTATATTTGTTAGCTTCTTTTATAATACATCTAATAATTTATCGCTTTTTTAACAGCTATGAACCTTTTTTCTCTAATTCACAGGTTTATCTTCATATCTTTGTTACTTCCATTACTTTCTGGATTTGGGATTCAATTGTTATGTATAAACATAGGGATGAGTTAATTTAAACTCATCCCTATGTTTTTATTTATCTAATTACATTGATATATTAAAATATTCCTGTGGTGCAGTAGGTGTTAAGTAGAAAAAGTCCCATGTACTCCCCACTGAATATGTGTGAAGAGGTATTACTACATCGCTATTCTGAACGGCCATAAAAAATTCATGATTCGGTGCTTTATCGTGAGCACCCTCTATTGTTAGCGAAGGTGTCGATGTCAAGGTTGCAGAATAATAGTAATTAATGTTGGGATATTCCCATCCAAAAGGGATCCCCACATCATGTTTTACTCTCCATTGCAATTTGTTGCTGGAAATTGTATCTTTTATCACTTCAATACCACTTTCACTTGCTGTATCTCTTTCTATGACTTGTGAACAATCTGGATCTTCACATCTTACCGATTGTTGGATGTCCTTATTATAAGTGATGTTTGGTGCATT
This sequence comes from Tuberibacillus sp. Marseille-P3662, assembly GCF_900178005.1. Classification (NCBI taxonomy): domain Bacteria; kingdom Bacillati; phylum Bacillota; class Bacilli; order Caryophanales; family Sporolactobacillaceae; genus Tuberibacillus; species Tuberibacillus sp. Marseille-P3662. The sequence goes on from NZ_FXBS01000006.1 coordinate 1,776,239, forward strand.
TACGCCAAGCCACGATGCTGAATTGAAATATGTCCATACATCAGTTCTTGTTCTATAGTCATTTGCAAAAAAGTCAAAGCTGTTTCGGTCGTCACCTTTTAGATAAGTTCCATTAAAGGGCTTAGGATCTTCTACAGACTCAAAAGGGATAAACGTTGTATATCGAAAAATATAGTTTCTCCATTGAGAGGTGCCTGGAAAAGCCAGTGTTGATATTTTATTTGATTGTTCTTTTTTAAGTTTGTTCATTTGTTCCCTATTAAGCAGTGAACCCTTTTTATTTAAGTATGTTTCACTGATAACTGGCGTTTTTACCTTATTAGAAACTGTTCCTCTAATTGTGAATAATTCCTTTTTTTGTTCTTGGGTTAGTTCAAATCTACTTTGCTCTAATTGGCTATTAAGTTTGCGTTTTCTGTCATCTGAAACTGTAGATTCAGCCACAATTTTATATCTATATTCGTTGCCGCTTTTTGCGGATGTATCAAGGTACCGTGTCTCTTTCGTTCGGGCAATTTTTTCTCCATCCCTGTAAACTTCAAAATAACCGTCTTTATCAGGAAGTTCACTCCATTGTAAATATACCTTAGTGTGTGTTGCAGCGACCTCTAAAGTATTAGCTTTTACCCTTTGTTCCATATTTTGTTCTTTTGGGTCTCTTTCGTTTGTGTTTTCTTGTAACAAAAAGGATTGTTTTTTCTTTGTCGGTTTTCTAATGTCACCGTTTCCAACTTTAACTTTAACGATATCAACAAGTTTATTTTCCTTGTACACTCCAATTTTATATTTCTGTGAACTATCATTTAATTCATCTGTCCAATTGGCTGATTTACCTTTATGTTGAATTTTACCCTTTTGATAAAATTTATAATAGTCCCCTTGAACATTAATGTGAAAACTGACTTTTCCATCTCCCTTTTGAATTTTAGCTGGTTTGTTGTTGCTTTTGGCATTAGCTTGGGATCCAAGAAACATCATTCCCAAGAAAAGCAAAGTTAAGCTAAATAACAATGTTAATTTTTTCATAGTTTTGCTCCTCTTCTCTTTGAAATTTTTGTTAATACATTAATAGTGTTACATATATATTTCTTGATTTTCAATATAAATTCACATATTTTCCAAAATTAGTTCTCAAGTCACAAGCCTATAGATAATAAAAAGGTACTAGGATTGTCATTTTAATAGATTAAAAAAACAATCAGTCTTTCTACACCTTAACCCTTGTAACTGCTAAACTAAAGTTAACAGTTTCCGCCAGATAGAATTGAACACTTTTTCTCCCAAACACACCTCAAATTAGCTACTATATAAGATGGAAATATCGTTGTTGATTTGGGGGAATGAAAAGGTGGAAAAGTTAAAATTGTATATGGAAATACATCAGTTAAAAAAACAGGGGATGAAAACGGGCCTTTTGTTGCGGTGAACCACTGGAAATCCCATCGTTACGAGAACGTACAGAGGATATCCCCGCCTTAATCGACTATTTTTTGGAGCAAAAACATATTCAAATGAGATTTTCCCCTGAAATTGTTGAAAAGCTCTCCTTATACAGCTGGCCCGGCAATGTGAGGGAATTGGAGGGCCTGATTACGTATCTCTCAGTTATCGTGAATGGGACGGAGCCAACTTTACACGACCTGCCTAACAAGTTTAATAAGGAGAATTACGAAGATGTAGATGTAGAGAGGATTGTGAAATTGCTAGAACATGCGGGTGACGTAAAGGTGTTTAAGGAAATTTTACAGTGCCTATCCCTCAATCGAAGCCAATATTCGGGTATCGGACGTACGACGTTAAAATCGATGATGACTATCTCGATTTCTGAAAATCAATTGCGTACGAGACTTGAGGTGCTAAAAAGTTGCGGATTAATTCATGCGGGGGTCAAAAAGCAAGGGACAAAAATCACCTGTTTAGGGATAAGTATGTTGGAGCACCTTTAGAATATAGGGTATGTTATTGGATTTTATCCCACCCATAACACATCCTAAATTTCCGCAGTGTAACGTAAAACATTCTCAAAACAGCCCTAAAAAACTGGCATGATTTTTGCATAATATTTATCAAGGTGTACTGGAGGTGATGAAAGAATACACTTGATTTTTTGAATTAATTTTTCGAAAATAATTAATGTTCATTGAATGGAGGTCAAAACAGCATGATTACAATTATTAAAAATGGAGAGATTTATGCACCCGAACCACTAGGAAAAACATCGATTTTACTCATCGATCAAAAGATTGCAAAGATAGGGAATATCAATGAGCAAGCCGTAAAGAATTTGGGCGTCGAATATGAGGTGATAGATGCAGAAGGATCAATAGTAGTTCCAGGATTCATTGATCCTCATGTTCATTTAATTGGTGGCGGTGGTGAAGGTGGTTTCGCAACTCGTACACCGGAAATTCAACTCAGTGACATGGTCAAATCAGGTATTACCACAGTAGTTGGCCTCTTAGGTACGGATGGCACGACCCGTCATATGACGTCACTGCTAGCCAAAGCCCGAGGACTAGAGGAAGAAGGAATGACGACCTTTATCTATACAGGAAACTATGCTGTTCCAACTCCTACGATTACATCAAATGTGAAGGATGATGTCATTTTAATTAATAAAGTCATTGGGGCCGGAGAAATTGCTATATCTGATTCTCGTTCAGGACAGCCTTCTTTGCATGAATTGGCCAAACTAGTTGCCGAGGCTCGGGTCGGTGGGATGTTAAGTGGAAAAGCGGGGATAACCCATTTTCACACCGGTCCCGGCAAAGACTATTTATCACTTTTACATCAACTATTAAAAGATTATGAGATTCCTTCATCCCAACTTTATGCTACACACGTTACCCGTAGTCGAGCGTTGTTCGACGACGCTATTAATTTAGCAAATAAAGGGGGTTACGTGGATATTACAGCAAGTCACAATACTGGTGAGTGGATTACGTACTACAAAGAAAACGGCGGAGATATGCGGCATCTGACATTGTCTTCAGACGGAAATGGAAGTCTGCCAAAGTTTGATGAAGAGGGAAATCTAACAGGCTTTGGCGTAGCTAGTACCCAAACACTGTATCAGCAGGTGGTTTCAGCTGTGAAGGATCACGGTATGCCTTTAGAAGAAGTCTTGCCACTTGTGACAACGAATACATCAACTGTATTAAAGCTTACTAACAAAGGAAGCGTTCAAGAATCAAATGATGCCGATGTATTAATTTTGGATAAAGACTCCCTTACCATTCAGCATGTGTTTGCCAAGGGACATCACATGCTGAAGAATAAGGAACTTCTTATAAAAGGGACATTTGAAAATTAAGTATCTAGTTTCTAAAAAATATGAGAACTTAGGAGGAAAACGATGAAAAGACAGCCGAACTTATTTGAAGCTTTTTCACCGATTGTAGTAATGCTGCTTTTGTTAGCCATTGGTTACGGGGTATACGGCTTTAATCCCGAACCCTTACTGATTCTGGCTTCTGTTTACGCCGGAATCATTGCCCTTTGCTTAGGATTAAAATGGGAAGACATGATGACAGGTATCCAAGAAAAAATTAAACAAGCGATGCCTGCCATACTTATCCTGATTTCCATTGGCATTCTGATTGGAACCTGGATGATTTCCGGGACCATTCCGATGATGATCTATTACGGGTTAAAAATGATCGATCCGACCTTTATTGTGCTCATTGCCTTTGTGGTTTCTGCCATAATCTCTATTGTCACGGGAACCTCTTGGGGATCTGCAGGTACTGTTGGGGTTGCGCTAATGGGGATTGCGACAGGACTTGACGCTAATTTGCCGGCAACTGCCGGGGCGATTGTGGCCGGTTCCTACTTTGGGGATAAGTTGTCTCCGCTTTCAGATACGACCAACCTTGCACCCATTGCTGCTGGAAGTGAATTGTACGAGCATATCCGTCATATGCTTTGGACTACCATTCCTGCAGCGATTGTGAGTATTCTCGTATATTTGTTTGTAGGCTTTAACTTATCTGCAGATCGTGTTTCCACTCCAGAGACGATGAATATTATGCTTCAGACATTAACGGAAATGTTTGATTGGAGTATTTGGTTGTTGCTTCCCCCTGCTATCATTTTATATGGGTCCATTCGAAAAAAGCCAACACTGCCGACGATTATCCTTTCATCCTTTATTGCTGCGGTTTTAGGGAAATTTATGCAAGGATTTAGCGCTACCGACATTTTTGCCTCCACGGTTTCTGGATTTGATGTATCCATGGTCAATCGGGAAGGCTTTGATTCAGACAGTGTCGTACACGAGGTGACAAGACTTGTGAACCAAGGCGGTATGCAATCCATGACAGGGGTCGTTTTGATAGCCTTTAGTGCCTTTATTTTTGCTGGAATTATAACAAAATCCGGCTCACTTGAAGTCATTATTCAAAATCTCATGAAAATCGTTAAACGGACAGGGGATTTAATTTTGACGGCTGTACTCTCATGTATAACAATGGCGCTCGTTACCGGGAATTCCTATCTTTCTATTATCGTACCCGGGGAAATTTATAAGGACACGTTTCAGAAATATAAATTACATGCGAAGAACCTCTCAAGAACCCTGGAAGACTCCGGTACTGTAGTTGTGCCGCTCATCCCTTGGTCTTCTGCGGGTGTCTTTATGGCAGGAACGCTCGGGGTTTCTACCCTCAGCTACGCACCATGGGCGATTTTGTGTTACGTTGGTTTCATTTTCGCTATCATTTGTGGTTACACAGGGATTGGCATTACGAAAGGTCCTGAAACAGAAAATGTTAATGAGTCAGAGGATAAAACGATTGTTTGATTGATTTAAGGGGGCGGCTACATTGACCGTCCCCTTTTTTAATTTCTATCTAATCATCGCCTCCATCCCTCTTACTTTCAAAAACTCCTGCCCCTCTCCTCTCACCCGAAAACCGAGTTATACAATAAGCGGTGCGCTGCATCTGTTTTTCTAATATGTAGTAGGATACAGGAACCCGTAGCTGCTTGCCGTTATAAAACGTGATTACAGAAGTGTCATTGGCTGGAGCAATCCTGCGGACATGGTTATAAAAAATCCAGTAACAATTAAAGTTCGTTGGTGCATGCGTGGGAAAAGCATAGATGCTCTGATTCGGTTGCAGCGGCAGCGGGATTTTTTGTGTGATACCAAGATGATGCGCGACAGCCTTCCTGCGACCATCATACGTTGCTCCACCTTCCAGACAAGCTCGCTTGATCAGTTTCATCAGCGGCTGCTTAACATAATAGTCACCCTCCGTTTCCAACACCTTGGCACGATGCTGTTCGTGTGCTTCGGGAATGACTGCCATTGTACCTCTATTGACCTCATAATTAGTGATTGTCTTAATCATCTTATTTCCTCCTAAATTTTTGATTTTTAAAATAGCCTAGCTATTCGTCCGTTCAACATTTCCCTGCCCAACCATTCTTTCCATCGCCTCCAAGGCCCGGTAGTTCGACGCTGAGTTATGAATACAATTCATATTGCCAATGACCCGCCACCAGAGCCGACCTTTATCATCAAAACGATACGGTGTTTGGGGGTGCTCGAATTCAGCGGGGGTTAAGTTAGCGGTGGCCCATATCGGCTTCCCGATGCGCTCACGGCCATTTACAATCTGAAACATCCAATCTCTCTCTTCATTCGACAAGTGCTGACTGCTGCAAAAATCATCCCAGACAAGTAAGTCTGCCTCGATATAAGCATTCATGATCTCTTGAAATGATGTCTTATTAGAAAAACGTTTGGTCGCGTTCAAGCGACTGAACAAATCTTTTTCCGTCAATAAAACCACTGAATAGCCTTGCTCTATGCATGCATTAGCACCGGCTGCGGTAAGATGAGTCTTCCCATTACCGGTGTCACCAAATATCAACAGCCCGAGCTTCTCTCTCTGTTCGAAATGAGTTACAGCATCTTTGACCTCGTGATACGCCGTCTCCGCCCCAGGTCTCATCTCAAAGTTCGCAAACGTCATCTGCCGCAAACTTTGATTCACACTGCTTAGTTTCAAAGCTTTTTCAATCCGCTTTTGCTTGACCCGACGCTTTTGTTCGGCGCGCCTGCCTTCAATCCGCTTAATATCGCATGCACAGGCATGAACAACCCAGCGCTTGCCAACGAGCGGCATCTCCATCAACTCCTGATGCTTCTCCTTGCCGCAATACGGGCAGAAAACGGGGTCGGGCTTATCTGTAGAGTTTGACACGGGCAGGGATGTCAGAGTTTGTCCAACCGCTTCCCCCAGATTCCTCATGGTGGGTCCCTCCTTTCTTTATAGATCCCGTTACGCCACGACGCTGAGCAACCGTGAAGGCTTGACTATCTTTTTTGGCTGCATCAAGCGTACGAATTCCTTTTTTGACCCAGTTATTCAGAATGGCCTTTGCGTACTGAAACGTCTTGCCGCGTTCACCGCTAAGGCTCAATGCGTGACAAACAAGATTGACCTCAAAGCCTTGCTGCTCAACATACGATTGCAGAGTATTTAGTTGTTTCGTTGTCGCTCTTTTTGAAAAATTATCGCTAAAACTGTTTTGCAATGTATCAATCAGCATGTCACTAGGTTTTGTTTTATCTTGTTTAATTAATGTGGAACGATTGTTGGAACGATTGTTGGAACGGTTGGTGGAACGGTTGGTGGAATCACTATTGGAATGTCCGTCTGCCAGATCATGGGGTGAAGAACTGTTGTCGGAACGTTTGCTGGCATTTAGGTTGGAAGGTTTGCTGGAAGCATTATTGGAATCATGTTCAAAGTTAGGTTCAGACAACCGTCTGATCTGATATTGTCCAGACTGACTACCTCTTCGCGGCTGAAAATCAATAAATCCCTTCTCATTCAGTTCACTCCGTGCTTTACTTACCATCCGTTGCGACAATCCAGATTTGCCACTTAGAACGGATAAAGATACGGTAAACTGCTCCCGCCAGCCCGCGTTGTTATTGATGTGCATCAAAGCATGCCACAAGGCAATGGCCGAAGTCGATAGTTCCATCGTTTCCATCCGGTTATAAAAGGCATTCAATTCTCGTAAATAGTTCATAGATGATGCTCCTTTCAAGTTTAAGATTTTAATAGATTATCTACGAAAGACTTGCTATGGTGATACGTTTTAGGTATCATAAGGCTAAACAATGTACGCTCTTCCGCGTACATTTTCCAACTATCAGGAAAACACGAAACCAACTATAAAGCTTGACCAACCAAACGTTAACCTCCTCTCTTATTACTTAACAGTTTAGATGTGATCACGACAACGAGATACCAGCATTCATGAAGATGACGTTTGATGACACCCGGAATAAACAATTTGTTTACCCTATCATCATTTTGTTTATAAGCTCTTGAAGTTAATCAATATAGGGAAGGACAGATGAAGATGTCATTAGATACTGTCATTGAAGGTCTTCGAGGTGTATGATGAGATGACATCAAAGTAGGGCATTCATGGTGGAATATTCTGCTTATTTACTATTATAATCAACATTTGGTTTATGTCAATATATTTGGAAAACAATATGTGTAAAAATTTTAAAAGCAAATCATTTATCTGGACCCTTTTAAGTAACCATCTGTTAAATGGAAATGAATACTAAAACTATCACAATCAATCAAAGGAGGCGTGATCATGTTCCCGGTCATTCTTCAGCAGCTAAGGACAGAGAAAGGTTTAACAAGGCAAGATGTTGCCGACTATCTCGGCAAAACACCGCAGGCCTATGGCTACTATGAAAAAGGCAAACGAGAACCGAACTATGATACCTTGATAAGTTTAGCCGACTTATTTGATGTATCCATCGATTATCTCCTTGGTCGTAACTACCAGCATCTAGTTGGCGATGACGAACATCTCTTTTTTATAGATACGAGTGAACTTACGGATGAGGCTGTCGAAGATGTTAAGAAGCATGTTGAGTATATGCGATACAAGTCACAGGGCGATCATTCTAGTGAAAAGTTGCGGAGCTAGGTCATAATGGTCTGAACATCAATCGGGATTGATCGCTTAGCCTGTTTGGTCACGAAACCGTAATCATATTATCTAAAAAAATTCTCGTTATTTTGACAAAATTTTCACCTAAGTGGTATACATTTCATATTTTATTGTATATAATTGGCTTATTGGAAGTCATAGCCAATGACAATCTCCCACGAACCTCTTCATGGTCCATGATTTTCACTCATTCTATTAATTAAGGTGATGTCATGAAGACAATCTTTTCACACATTGAGTCAACCGTCTCACAGTTTTATATGAACCATCATATCTATCAACCTATTGATATGGCTATTGATGACATAAGTGCCATACTGGATATTCAGCTTACATTCAATAATGGCCCTTCGCTCATCTATACACACGCAACTTTTATATCGATCAATATTGACCCACAATTGACGCAACCAAAACAACGTGCTGCTTTTTTCAAAGGCATTGCGCAGACCCTTTGTTTTACAGATCTATTAACCCATCACCCATTCACACCACTTATTCCAAACATCTACGACCATGTGAATGAATTCATCCAAAGTTTAGCCCTGCCCTATCATATGTTGGTGTCATATGACTTTGCGGATCCGTTATTACCTGAGCAGCTGAGTAAAGATTTTGACTTACCGTTGCTGCTTTGTCGGAAACGGATGCAGGTGGTTCAAGTGATCGAATTTGATAAAGTGGATTTTCCTTCTTTCCTTGAACCTACGTAGTCATGTGAAAATGCTATCCCTGAAGATCCTAATTCAAGAGATCTCATTAACAATGGGACAACAGTTGAATCCAAAGGCATTGCTTACCCCCAAACTTTTCTCATGTGAACTTTCATAAGAAGCAAGGTGCTCAGCGATAGCTTTTCCCTGACCACGATTGGCACCTGTGATAAGGATTACGTGGTTTTTTTAGTCAGGCATACGCTCTCTCCTTAGTTATTTTTTAAGTTGACGGGACTCTTAAGAGCAGACAGTTTAGTTCTGGCTGAATCTTATATCAAGTTTCATTCCCAAACCTCTGCCTCATGACAAGGCCTGCCTCAAAAGAACATGCAGATGTTTCAACGCTTTACTTGTGAATGTTACGACTCATAATTTTTCTCATCAACCTACCTCGTAACCGGATGATCAAAGTCTTCCTTTTTCCAAAGGTGACAGGCCAAAATGCATAATTTCCAATGGCTCTTGTGATAGCTGGAACCAGTAATGGCCGAACAATAAAGGTTGAACAATAAAGGTATCTAATAAAACCCCTATGGCTGTTACATATAAGTTATCCCGCGTTTTAAACATTTTTATTTTTTATCTCCAAAAAAATGGCCCACTCCTCAGAAGGAACATGAGCCTGATCAGATCACAATATTTTATGCAGGGTGATTAAGTCAATATATTGTGTGATTGTTACAAAGCAATTGACGCCCGGTCTGTGCCGATTCTTTGGCTGCCAAACCTGAAAAAATCCAGTAGAATTAGTACCTTCTATAAATTTTCGGGTATTATAACTTTTTTGTTGATTATAAAATAACGGATAGTGTTAGGTCCGTAAAACACACAATTTTAGTCAAAATGATACAGAAAAGCACTGTCATCTTACAATAAAGTTTTTTCCGTTTGTGTATGCATTGATTCCTGTCTAAAAATCCTACCATCCATTGTTTTTAGCTCCCTATCAATTATCGGTTCAAAGTTCATCTGATCGAGAATATCTCGTTTAAGATCTACTCCGGGTGCAATTTCCTTTAATACTAGCCCTTTGGGAGTCAAACAAAATACGGCACGCTCCGTTACATACAGAACTTCTTTAGTATTTTTTATTGCATTATTACCGCTAAACGTGATTTGGTTAACATGGTATGTGAATTTTTTAATTGTTCCTTCACGATTAATGCTTATTTGACCATTTTCCATAGAAATTTCTAACCCGCCACCAGTAAAAGTAGTACAGAAAACCACTTTTTTCGCTGGTTGAGTAATGTCGATAAATCCACCACATCCTACGAACTTATTGCCAAATTGACTTACATTAACATTTCCACATTGGTCTATTTCGGCTGCTCCCATATAAGTGATATCCACTCCTGCTCCGTGGTAGAAATCAAAGAGATATTCATGGTCAATAATTGCTTCGGCATTTCGAGCAATGCCAAACGCATTGCCACCTACCGGAACCCCGCCGATGATACCAGATTCTAAAGTCAAAATGATATTCGAACGTACCTGTTCCTCGTGGGCAATCGATCCGATCACATCACCTGGAATACCAATTCCAATATTGACAACACTTCGAGTGTTTAATTCCATAAGTGCCCTTCTCCCGATGACCTTGCGAGCGCTTAACGGTAGTGTCTCCAAGCTGTTTGAAGGCGTCCTCAAATCTCCACTGAAAACAGGGTTATAAACGGAATTCGGCAACTGGCGATGTTCTGTTTCAACATTCTCGGCTATTACTGCACCATCGACTAGATAACCCGGCACCACAACATCTTTAGGATGAAGACTTTCTCTTTTAGCACGATATTTGACCTGGGCCAAAACCTGTCCTCCAAAAGCTTTTGCCGCCTGGGCAGCGGAGAGGAGTTCAAGCTTCACCGGCTCTTCCTCGGTAGTGATATTTCCGTTTTCATCAATTGTTGTTCCACGGATGAAAACGTAATCAAAGGGGATAGATTGATAAAACAAAAAGTCTTCACCATCTACTTTCATGATTTTGACCAAGTCTTCTTGTAATTTTGTTCTTTCATTAAATTTCCCTCCGTTAATTCGAGGATCGATAAACGTTCCCAAACCGATTGGAGAAATTTGGCCCGGTAATTTATTGGCCATGGTCCGTAATAGATGAGTCAATTGGCCTTGAGGAAAACAATAGCAATCAACTTTATTATTTTTAATCAATTTCTGAAGCTTAGGAGCCATCCCCCAATGTCCACCAATAACTCGGGTAATTAATCCATCTTCTGCAATGTATTCAATTCCGTTATACCTGTCAGATTGACCAGCTGTATGAAAAATAGTTAAATTACGTGGATGGCCTGTTTCTAGGAAACGATCTCTTATTCCTTGCAGGATTTTATCACATTGACCCATTCCTCCAAACCCCACTAATGCAATTGTGCTCCCATCCGCTATTTGATTGACTAGTTCTCCCGTTCTGAAATTTATATCCATAACCAAATCTCCCTCCATGGATAATATAGACCCAAACAGAAATGATTCTTTTTAAGATTCGATTAGGTTAATCCGTTCTTTTTCAAAAAATCTCTTTATATTCAATAAACTATCCTTAAACAATTCAGTTGGCATTGGTTTTAATTCGGGAGAAATATGTGGCTTAAAATCCATTTGAGATATAATATCCTTTTCTACATCTATGCCAGGAGCATATTCAATCAATTCTAATCCTTTAAAGCTTAACTGGAAAACGGCACGTTCCGTTACAAAATAAACCGGTTGTTCACGATTCCGAGCATATTCTCCACTAAAAGTGATTTGTCCAACGTGATTGATAAATTTCTTTTTAGTTCCTTCTTTTGTAATTTTTAACTCACCGTCATTGACATCCACTTCTAATCCCTTGGCAGTAAATGTACCCAAAAAGACAACCTTCTTGGCCGGTTGAGTAATATCAATAAATCCCCCACACCCAACAGCCTTAGTTCCAAACTTACTCACGTTAACGTTGCCATACTGATCAACTTCCGCAGCACCCATATAGGTGATATCTACACCCACACCATTGTAATAATCAAATTGATATGCATGTTCTATTATCGCATCTGCATTTTTTGTTATGCCAAAATCCATTCCACCTTCCGGAATACCACCAATCGCCCCTGATTCTACCGTTAGAAGGACATCATCTAATATGCCTTCTTCACTAGCCACAGGTCCAATGGTATCTCCCGGAATTCCTGTTCCTAAATTTACAGTTGCATCCGGATAAAGTTCCATCACCCCACGTCTTCCTATCACTTTCCGCAATGTCAGTGGTATTGGATTCAATGTACTAGCTGCTTCTTTAACACTTCCGGAATAAACCGGGTTAAAAAAGAAACTAGATGTTTGCCTATGGTCCGTTAATGGGTCTTCCGTTTGTACGACTGCATCTACATAGATGCCTGGTACTTCTACATTGCGCGAATTTAGCGTTCCTTTACGTGCAATATTTTTCACCTGTACGATTACTTTACCACCATAACGTTTAACTGCTTGAGCAACTGATAGCGCTTCAAGTTTAATAGCCTCATCTTCCATTGTGATATTACCGTATTCATCTGCCGTTGTTCCCCTGATAATTGCTATATCAATCGGAATCGAATGATAAAACATGTATTCTTCGCCTAGTATATTTACAATTTGCATTAAACTTCCAGATTGATAGGCTAATTCGTTCATTATTCCACCTTCAACTCGTGGATCTATAAATGTATTCAATCCCACCCTTGAAAAGCTTCCAGGTTTACCTGAGGCCATAGCTCTGAACAAATGTGCGAGTTGACCCTGCGGAATACAATGCGCTTCCACAGCGTTATTATTAATCAACTCTCCCCATTTGGGCGCCAATCCCCAGTGTGATCCAATGATACGCTTAACCAAGCCTTTATGAGCTAAATGTTGAATCCCACTCTCGCGATCGCTTTGGCCTGCAGAATGCATAAGGGTAATATCTTTAGGTAAACCCGTTTCTAAATACCTACGCTCTATCTCCTTTAAGATCGTTTCAGAAGCACCCATTAAAGTAAATCCAACCGTACATAACGTGGTTTCATTCGAGATCATATTTACGGCGGACTTAGTGGACAAAAGTTTATTTTTCATAAAACTTGTTCCTTTTCCCTATGATCGTAAAATCCTTTTCCTGTCTTATTACCTAATGTTCCCGCCTCTACCATCTTGACTAATAGCGGACATGGGCGATATTTAGAATCTTTAAACCCGTCATAAAGACCTTCCATTGTGGCCAATAAGGTCTCTAACCCAACGAAATCGGCGAGCTTTAGTGGTCCCATGGGGTGATTGGCTCCAATTTTCATTGCCGAATCAACATCTTCCGGTTTTACTCCTTCCATCACTAAATAAATTGCCTCATTGATCATGGGCACTAGCAGCCGATTCACAATAAATCCTGGAAAGTCTTTACATAATACAGCTTTTTTGCCAATTTTTTGTCCAAAAGTCTTTAGTGACTCAAATGTATTTTGTGAGGTGAGTAATCCTGGAATGACTTCTAATAAGCCCATTTTAGGTACTGGATAAAAAAAATGCGTACCGATTACCTTTTCCGGTCGACGTGTAACGGAAGCTAATGCCGAAATTGATAACGCGGAGGTATTAGAAGCCAAAAAAGCATCAGCATTGATTATCTCGTCTAGCTGACGAAAGATTTTTTTCTTTATCTCCATATTTTCTGGAACGGCCTCAATAACCAAATCAACGTCCTTAGCCTTTATCAATTCCTCATTAGTGATAATTCTTTCCATCGTATCTTCGATATGGTGCAATTCACAATAACCCTTTTCTACTTTTCGATTTAGCAAGTTTCGGATGGTTTTTATCCCTTTATCAAGTTGACCAGAAGACACATCTATCCATTTGACTGGATAACCCGCTTCCGCCACTGATTGTGTAATACCGGTTCCCATCAAACCTGCTCCAATAATGGCTACTTGTTGAATTTCCATCTTAAAACCCTCCATAGTAAATAAAATGTGCGGATAAATATAAGAGGACTTTCCAGATTCTTATATTTATCCGTTTATAATTCTGATTATGTTAAAGAATGAACCCTCCGCCCACATTTATGACTTCACCAGTTACATAAGAGGCTTGATCAGATGCAAGAAAAGCGATATAGTTGGCCACGTCTTCAGGCTTTCCTGCTCTACCCATTGGTATTTTTGACACCATTTTATCCCAGACCTTGTCTGGAATCCCCCTTGTCATATCAGTTTCAATAAATCCCGGACATATTGCATTACAAGTCACGTTGAACTTAGCTAGCTCCCGAGATGTTGTTTTACTCAACCCAACAACACCTGCTTTAGCAGCAGCATAATTACCCTGACCAATGTTCCCTTGCCAACTGGCTGACGAGATATTTATAATTCGGCCTGACTCTCTATCCTTCATATGATTAGCAGCAGGTTGAAGGCAATTAAATACTCCTGTAAGATTTACTTCTATCACACTATCCCATTGTTCAGGAGACATTTTATGAATCATAGCGTCTCGATTTATCCCTGCATTGTTAACTAAAATATCTAATTTCCCTTGAGTCTCAATGGAATTTTGAATCAGGTTTTTGGCTTCATCACGGTTTGCAACGTTAGCAACAAAACTATCTACTGAATATTCCTTTTCTTTTAATTCTGACACTGCTATTTCCAAACGCTCTGAATTTATATCGCTAAGAATAACATGGGCATTTAATGACGCAAGCTTTTCGGCAATACCATTTCCTAACCCTTGTGCAGATCCTGTTACAACAGCTACTTTATCCTCTAATGAAATCATACCTTCCCCTCCCATTTATAGATTATTTAATATTCTCAAAAATTGTAGCAATTCCTTGACCGCCGCCGATACACATGGTAACAATTGCTCTTGTCAATCCTCTGCGTTTCATATCATATAATGACTTGACCGTTAGTATTGTCCCAGTTCCTCCTAGTGGGTGTCCCAAAGCAATTGCCCCACCATTCGGATTGACCTTTTCTTCATCTATTCCAAGGTCTCTTATCACCGCAACAGCCTGAGCGGCGAACGCCTCATTCAATTCGACTAAATCTATATCATCCAGCGCCAGGTTAGATTTATGCAAAACTTTTGTTACCGCAGGGGCAGGGGCAAAACCCATAATTTCTGGCTCTAATCCTGCAACAGCTTGTTCCCGAACGTATGCAATTGGCTTCAACCCTAATTCCTCAGCCTTCTCTTGAGTCATAACGACTACAGCTGCAGCTCCTTGATTAATGCCTGCAGCATTTCCGGCTGTAACTGATCCACCATCCATAAATGCTGGCTTTAATTTACTTAACTTTTCTAAGCTAGTATGACGCGGATGCTCATCTTCATCGAAGAGAGTTATTTCCCCACGTTTTCCTTTCACTTCAACTGGCACGATCTCATCTTTAAAATAATCATTTTCGATCGCATCAATAGCTCTCTTCTGACTTCGCAGTGCAAAGCGATCCTGATCTTCACGATTAATTTCAAAACGTTCAGCTACCTTTTCAGCAGTTACACCCATGGCATAATTCCCGAATGGATCTGTTAAGGCAGTCGTTAACCCATCCTCCAATTGACTATGACCAAATTTGTATCCATACCTCGCCTTACGTACATAATATGGGAGTAAGTCCATGTTTTCCGTTCCCGCTGCTACTACAACCTCAGCATCTTCACTTTTAATGGATTGAACAGCAGAATTAATCGCCTGGAGTCCGGAACCGCATAACCGGTTTAAAGACAGTGCAGTTGTCGTGGAAGGAAGTCCGGCACGAAGCGCACACATCCGTGCAATGTAGGCATTTTCCGCAACTTGACCAACATTTCCTACAATCACTTCCTCAACCAGTTCAGGACTAACATTTGCTCTGTTTAAAGCTTCACGAATGGTGGTTGCACCAAGATCAGCTGCATGAACATCTTTTATCATTCCACCCATTGTTCCAATTGGAGTCCTCGCACCATCAACAATGACAATATCTTTCATGTAATTCTCCTTTTCTAAACGTTTAGATTTTTTTACAAAAAAATTCATTATTAATGTCAAACGGAAGCACCGCTAGACTTTCGAATAACAAGCTCCGGTTCCAATAGAAACCGTTGATTTTCCATACTTTCATCTTTGAGTAAACTCATTAACATGCTGGCTGCTTCTTTTCCCATTTCCTTGTTCTGCATATTAACAGAACTAAGATCAATTAAATCGCTAAACATGTTGTTATCAATACTAATCAGGGCAATTTCTTCGGGAATCCGAAGTCCTTTTTCCTGCAATGCTAAATAAACACCAAACGCCATTAGGTCGGATGAACAAAAAATAATTTCGGGAAGCGAACCATAATGAATCATTTTTTTAGCTTCTTCATATCCTCTTTGCTTTGAATAACTATCTGCCGATTTAGTCCATTTCTGTTCGACATTTAACCGGTTTTTGTCCATACCTTCATGAAAACCCATTAAGCGATCTCTAAAAGTGGAAAATTCTTGTGGTCCACTTAAAAAGGCGATTTCGGAATACCCCATCTGCTTTATGTGATCAACAACCTTGATAGCAGCTAATCTGTTGTTTGCCCCAATAAAGCATTCATGATCATATAATTCATCTGGCCTCCGATTAAGGAACACATAAGGAATGCCAAAAATGTTTAATTTGTTATAATAATGCTTTCTTTCTTTCAAAGAAGTTGCAATAACAACCCCATCAACTCTTTTTTCTAACAAGTTATTAATGTATTTCTCTTCTCTTTCTGAGCTATTTTCGGTATTACACAAAAATACTTCATAATTATTTTCCCATGCGACCTCTTCAAGTCCAGAAACAATTTCTGGATAATAAGGGTTTGTAATATCCCTTACAATTACCCCGATGGATGAGGTCTTAGCATTTTTTAGACTTCTTGCAATAGCATTCGGACGGTAACCCAAATCATTTATCGCCTCCAAGATCTTCTCTCGCGATTTCGGACTTACAACCGGAGAATTATTAATTACCGCGGAAACTGTAGCTACTGAAAATCCTGATTTTTTTGCAACATCGTTCATTGTTACCATATTATTCTCACCTTGTTTTTTTAACATTGTATCATTTCAGTATACTATATAAGAATCACCCTTTCACTAATGATGTTTTTTAATTATTCTAGAAACAAGTTAGGAAGAAATGTTACTATCTCAGGTATAAAAACCACCAAAATAAGTACTGAAATTACACAGCCAATATAGGGTGGCAAAAACGGAAGTAACTCCTTCATTTTTGCTCTGCCGATCCCCATTGTGATATTCAAAATAGGTCCAACAGGGGGTGTAACACCAGCAAATATCAGAGTAGCTACAATAACAAAGCCAAAATGAATAGGATCAAAACCAAACTGGGAAACAATTGGTCCTAAAAGCGGAGCGATGATTATCGTTGCCGCCAGGGTTTCGATAAACATTCCAATGAACAAAATGAAAGCAATAAGAAGCAATAAAATCAAGTATGGACTCTCAGTTAAACTTGCCAAAGTGTTAACTACCAATAATGGTATTTGGGTGTACGCAATTACCCAGCCCAAAATGGAAGCTCCCGCAACAATAAGGAGTACCATTGAGGTATTAGCAGCAGCGTCAGCGAAAATTTTCGGGATATCCCGTAAAGTAAATTCCTTGTAAATTAATAAGCCAACTACTAATGCATATACAACAGCGATAACCCCTGCTTCAGTCGCTGTGAAAATCCCGGTTACAATTCCACCAAGAATCAACAATGGCATCATCAAAGCCCAAAATGCTTCCTTCAACGACTTTATCACTACGTTAAAACGAGGCCTTCCTTCTTCCTTCAAATTATATTTTTTTCCGTACAAATAAGTAACCGTCATTAATCCAAGTCCCATTAACAGCCCTGGTATGATCCCGGCTAAAAAAAGTCGGCTGATAGAAACCTCCGTTATAACGGCATATAAAATCATAGTAAGGCTTGGAGGAATTATTGTTCCTAATGAGCCAGCACAAGCCTGAAGTGTTGCAGCCAACCCCGCCGGATACCTTTTTGTCTTCATTGCAGGAATCATGATGCTCCCCACAGCAGCAGTATCCGCAGCCGCAGATCCGGATATTCCTGCAATTATCACACTTGCACCCACACCAGACATACCTAACCCTCCACGAATATACCCTACAATGGAATATGCCAAATTAACCAGCCTTCTAGATATTCCACCAGTTTCCATCAACTGTCCAGCTAGCATGAAAAGCGGTATCGCTAATAGTGTAAAAGAATTGACACCGGTAAACATGCGTTGCACTACGAGAGACAATGATACGTCTGAATACGTAAATATACCTAGCAATGCTGCAGACCCCATAGAAAAGGCTATGGGAACGCCAATAACCAACATTAAAAGAAATACCCATGTAACTGTTACTATCATAAATTTTCAACCCTTTTTTCAGTTGGTTTAGTATGAGTACCGTTTTCATTTTTTCTGTTACCCATTAGTTGAATGTAGGTTTCCATTTGGGCAATAAGCATCCCTAGAGACCCAACAGGTATAGCTAAATAAATCCATCCCATTGGTATACGCAGAACTGAAGAATATTGATCCATACCAGATAAAACCATTTCAGTTCCAAGGATGATAACAACTCCGAGAAATGCAATTGATACGATATTACTCACAGTAAATATGAGCTTCCAAAATTGATCAGGTAAGTAGTCTAGGACAAGGTCGACATCTATATTCAATCCCCGCTTAATGGTGATATATCCGCCTAAGTAAATAAGCCAAATAAACAAAAATCTAGATATTTCTCCAGTCCAGGGAACGGCTACTCCTGTTGTTCGACCAACAACTTTTAAAAATACGATACAAACCAAAAGGATGAAAGTCATCACCGTCAAACCATGAATCAATTTTTGTAACAATTTCATATCCTTTATTTCTCCTTAGCTGCATCTTGAATTAATTTATACATTTTTTGCAGATCGTTTTCTTTAATATACTTTTTAACAGCAGGTTTGGCTGCTTTCTTAAAAGGTTCGATATTAATATCCAAGAATTCAACACCATGTTCTTTTAGGGCTTTGCGACTTTTTTTATCAAAATTTATTGAGTTTTTATTAAACCAATCCATGGTTTCGTTAATTGATTGTTTAATAATTTTTTGCACTTTATCTGGCAGATTGTTGTAAAAATTCTTACTAATATTTATCGTTTCGAATGTCAAATTGTGCCGAGTATCAACAAAATAATCTGCAACTTCCCATGCATTGATGCTTTTTAAGAATTCTGGGTTACTTTCCATTCCATCTACGGTACCCGTTTCCATCGCCGAGAATGCTTCACCTGTGGACAAACTTGCGGGTTGAACACCAAAACTCTTAAAGGTATTTACAATTATGGGCGACGGTAAAGTTCTAATTTTTGATCCCGAAAAATCTTGAAACGACTGTACTTTTTCGTTAAGAACAGTACTTCTATAAGAGAGTGGTTCAATACCCAACGTTATAAAATCGGTTTGTTCCGATATACCTTTTTTAAGGTTATCACCTAACGCTCCGCTCACTGCTGCCTTGGCGTGTTCTATACTTTTAAAAACATATGGAAGATCCAAAATTCCTATCTTTGGATAAAAGTTTGCTACAACCCCAGCATCCCCAAGACTCATATCCACCGTGCCCTGCTGTAAACCATCCAAAAGTGCTTTTTGGTCTCCAAGTTGTCCATTGGAATAGACTTTAACTTCCACTTTGCCATCTGATTTTTTCTCTACTAATTTCTCAAATCTTGAAACTTGTTTGCCAAGACTAAAAGAATCTTTCAGATGATATGCAAACCTAATAGTTATTTTTTCCTCACCGGATTGACTTACAGATGAGCTTGAACTCCCACAACCTGATGTAAACGTTAACAAAGAAAAAATCAAAAAACCTAAAAGTAACCCTTTAATTTTACTCATTGATTACATCCCCTTTCAGTCAAAGCATTTTTAAGAATGTGCCAACAGACTTCCTGCTCCCCTTTCTAATTTGGTTTTAATGAATCTAAACGTTTAGATTTCTTGATAAAGATTATATAATCGATAATGGAGTAAATCAACCCCTTTTTTCTAAAAATTTTAATTAAAATAAATTTTGTAACTTCATTTTTAACAGGAAATAATGATCCTTCGGTATTTGACACTTTATTTTAGCAGTTACACGGGTACTAAAAAAGACCGGCCAAACTTTAATGAGATGTTGAAATACCTTTGAGAAGGTGACACCGTTGTTGTTTATAAGTAAGAGCAAGCCTTTTTTTCTTTTGACCTATGTATTCCTCATATTGCTCTTCAAGATTTATTAATGCCTTCTCCCAGACTTCCTAATACGTTTGATGTTGGAATTCCCCTTCTTCCTCCAACATTCTCCTTCTAACTTGTTTTGTATCCATCAATACCCTCCAAATGAATGTTTATTTTATGATATGATGTATTCGGTTTCATTAAAAATGAATGTTTTATATCATTATTTATGATGGGAAAGAATGACGTGATGGATAGCCACGATTTAGATTTTCCGCACAATCGCAGAAGAAGGAAGTATTACAAAAGCTGCGAGCTCATTGAGCTATGTTCAATCGAACATAACGGGAAGATTAAAGAAGTTGGAATCAGAATTAAAAACTAAATTGTACACCTTACCTTTCCTCGTTCAAAAAATACTCCCTGACTTCCAACCAGTTATTCAATCTTGTATAACCAGTTTCATTAATATTGTGTATAGAAGTAAATATTATTCCCTCACCAACAAACCGCTTAAAGTGTCGGACATTATCATCAATCAGATAATCTGCTTTTATAACACTTTTATCCCCACAAAGAATACAAAGTTCATATCGTCCAAGAAATCAAAGTGCTCCTTTAACCATTCATACTTAGCATTAAAGGAAGTTGGAAACTCCATTGCCGCTGTAGTAATGAAAATTTCATAGTGTTCGCTTAATCCCTTTATCACTTTTTGGCTGTCTTCCATTACATCTAAGTCACGAAAGAAAGTCGGCTCGGTGATATAGCTATGAATCTCTTCAGCTAGATCTGGACGTTATTCTCTTAGCATTATTCCTTTTAATTCTTCCACTTTAATATCTTCATTAAATTTCTGATTGTATAGTGATAGATGCTTCGGTAAAAAGTCTCAGCCAACACTTCATCCATGTCGATTGCAATTCGCTTCAAACAAATCTCCCCCTTACCAGTCTAATCCCCCATCCATAATTTTCTTTAAAACATGCATCGGACTCGACTGGTCATCTATAATATAATCTTAATAAATCAAATTTTATACGTACGTAAAATAGTATTAGCGTTTATAATTGAACTAGATGTCTCGTTAATCATATCTTAAATAAATTAATAAATTAAAAATCTATCAAAAATACTGAGCATAGAATTAATACTTTTTGTCATCTGATTCGACAAGAGGTACGGTATTAATCCTGCCAATTATTTAATTTGCTATTCGCAAACCAACGGTTTATACTAAAAAAAGAATTTTTTACGTACGTAAAAAAATAGGCAGGTGTATATTATGGATACAGCTTTTAGCTATAACTTTCCCGCGTTAAGAGGAAAACAAGCAGAAAAAGAATATTTTGTCGTTATGTGTCCTTTACGTTTGATCCCTAAGATCTTTTTATTTGATGAGGAAGAACTCCCTCCAAAGCATAGGGCACAACGGATTCTTAACAAAAATCGAATACCTGAAATGACAAATTACATAATTGATAATCAAAAAGACTATGTTTTTTCATCATTAACAGCTTCTATTGACGGAGAGATAGAGTTTCAACCGTTTAGTAAGGAGCAATCTTGGAATGATCTTGGGAGGTTACTTGTGTCCTTAGATGCAAAATTTCTTATTAATGATGGACAGCATCGTCGCGCCGCCATTGAAGAAGCTTTGAAAATCTCCCCTGAACTGGGGGGTGAAACCATATCAGTAGTCTTCTTTCAAGATGAAGGTCTTAAGAATTCACAGCAAATTTTCTCGGATCTCAATAGACATGCGGTGAATACCACCTCCTCTATCGGAATTCTCTATGACCATCGTGATTGTTTAGCTCTATTAACTAAGGAAGTTGTGTCTGAAAATGAGCTGTTAGCAAGATATACAGATATGGAACGCGTGTCTTTATCAAAGAATTCTCCTAAATTAATGGCGCTTAACCATATTTTTAATACCAACCTTAAACTGCTTGGAAAATCCAAGGGTGATGTCGTTAATACGGATGATGAAAAATTTGTGAAAAGCTTTTGGAATACCTTATGTGATACCATAGTTGAATGGAAGATGGTATTAAATAAAGAACTAGCTCCCAAAGAACTTCGTATGAACTATATTGTTGGTCACGGAGTCTTTTTGGAAGCCGTTGGAATGATAGGAAAAGCGGCATACGAGCAGGAACCATCTCAATGGGAAAAGTACATCGATAACTTAGCGAACATCGATTGGGACCGTTCAAATACTAAAGACTGGGAAGGTCGTGCATTTAGTACGAATGGACGGATACAGAAGAATAACCTAACTATTCAATTAACAGCTAATCTCATTAAACAAAAATTGGGTCTTCCATTAACTGAAGCAGACAAAAAGGCCGAAAATAAATTAAAAGTTGGTGATAACAATGATTAATGGTGTTATAAGTGACATGTTAAACAAAGAACAACCTTTAGTTGATGAAGCTAAAGAACAAATAAAAGAAGTCTACAGAGAAGATGATCGCCCATGGGTGGTTGGCTACAGTGGTGGCAAAGACTCAACAGTAGTTTGTCAAATTGTATTTGAAGCATTAAGTGAACTTCCTAAAGAGCAGCTTCATAAGAAGGTATATATTATTTCTTCCGATACTCTTGTTGAAACACCACTTATCATACAATCAATTAATACAACTTTACATAGAATTCAGTCAGAAGCATTAAGACGTGATTTGCCAATTGAAACTCATAAAGTTAAGCCAGAACCAACCCAATCCTTTTGGGCTAATATCATTGGAAAAGGCTACCCTTCCCCCAATCAACAATTCAGATGGTGTACGGATCGAATGAAAATCGATCCGGCTAATCGCTTTGTTACTGATAAGGTATCAAAATTTGGAGAAGTCATTATGATATTAGGCGTACGTGATAATGAAAGTGCCACTCGTGCGAATGTCATGAAATCCCATACTGTTGAAGGTAAAAGATTAATGAAACACTCTTCTTTACCTAATGCATACGTCTTTGCACCGATCCGTAAATTCGAGTTAAATGATGTCTGGGACTATTTGCTGAACGATGAATCACCTTGGGGTGACGATAACCATGAATTGAATAAACTCTATCAAGACTCTAACAGTGGTGAATGTCCCCTTGTCGTAGACAAAACGGTTAAGGAGAGCGCCGGGTCTTGTGGTAATAGTCGTTTTGGTTGTTGGGTATGTACGGTAGTTAATGAAGATAAAGCTTTAAACGGTTTTATCGAAAGTGGCGAAGACTGGATGCGTCCTCTTCTGGAATTCAGAAATTGGTTAACTAATATTCGCGATATGAGAGATAAACGAGCAAAATATCGAATGAATGGTCAAATCTATCATAATGAAGTTCGAGTTGAGCAAATAGAAGATAAAAAGTTTGTTATTCTTCCTAAAAAAGGTGGAAGACCGCGCCAAGTACTTCCATTTCATACCTTTGACGTTGTTGAAGAAGATGACTTAAGTCGCTATTTGAAGGATAACGGAGTTGACTTAAGTGCTTCGATTGACCACAAAATATTAATTATGAAAAACAATGGTAAGTATGCTCAACTTGGTCTTGGACCTTTTACTATGGATACACGGAAAGAAATACTAAAACAACTCTTAATTACACAGAGAGATTTAGAACACCCAGATGACTCTAATTTTGAACTTATAAAAGAGGAAGAGTTACGAATTATCCGCCGCTACTGGTTGGAGAACGGTGATTGGGAAGATAGCCTACCTAAGCTATACAAAGAAGTCATGGGATATGACCTTGATTGGGAATACGATGATCAACCATTATTTG